>JAQBPC010000143.1 GCA_028287725.1 Chloroflexota bacterium
TCACCGGATACGCCAGCGTCGCCACTGCCAGGGCCGCGGCAGCGGCGTTGATCCGGTGCGATCGCCAGATGCGCAGCACCCCGCCCGGCAGTCCAAGCAGCACGCACACCACCGCGCCGAGCCCGACGACGCGTTCCCAGACGGGCGAGAAATGCCCTGTATTCGGCGATCGAAACAGTTGCCGAGCGCCCGACTCCCCGGAGATCAGCCCCACAAGCTCGTGCAGCGCGGCCATGAAATTCGGCGCGAGGTAGCCAATCGTCACCGTGGCAACGAATACCAGCCAGAGGAGTGCCGTGACAATCAACAGCAGCGCCGCGCCGCCCGGTCCCTGGAGGAATGCCGTACGCAGCGATCCGGCGCACAACGCCGTGGTCGCCGTCCACAGCAGCAGAAATGCGGCAAGCGCATAGCTCGTGAGATGATGGGTGGTCGCGACCATGAGAATCGCCGGCAACAGTGCGAGAGACAGGCCAAGCCGGTGGCTGATGGGACTGGAGGGGCGGCGCGCCAGGATAAAGAGCACGAACAAGGCGATCGGTAAAGCAAACGATTCGTAGGAAAACTGTGCATCGAAAAATAGGAAGTTGGGATTTGTCATGTACAGCAGCGTGCCGATGCCTGCCACCCGCGCCGACCCGCTGACCTGCTCATAGAACAGATACAGCGCCAGCACGAGTATGAGGCGCGCTGCAACAAGCATCAGCACGCCCGCACTGAAGAGCGAGAGCCCGCTTAAGCTGGTCAGTGCGCTCGTCACCATTTCAAGTGAGGGGTACAGCGGGCTAACCGGCAACAAAGAGTTGCCGTGGAACAGATGGTGGCTGGTGAGAATGTCACTTGCGGTCCGCCAGTGCATGAACTCATCGACAAAACTGAAATACAACGGGCTGTGCAGGTATTTCACGCCGTACATCGCAAGGCCGAGTACCGCCACGAGCAGGAAGCGCTCACGCCCCGAGACGCCGCTCCAAAACAGGCGAGCGGCAATCGGCACGAACAGCACCAGCAGGCCGATCCAGAAGATCAGCTCGGCGATCCCAAGCGCCGCGCGGGCAGCCGTATCCCCGAGGGCGACCAGCAGCAAGCCACACGCGGCGGTCAGGCACAGGGCGGATGCCCATGCAAAGCCGGCAGCCTTCGAGTCGCCGGGTAACGTCGCAGCTCCATCCATTCAGCCGCTTCCCTTGCGCTTGCGCCCCTTGGCGGGGACGGGTTGCCGCGGGTAGGCACGGCCGGCGGCGATTGGGGAAGTAGGAAGTGCGCCGCTCATGGCGTGGCCCCCTGTGCTGCCGCGCGCGCAATTGCGGCCGGCTCTTCCGGAGGTGACGAAGTAGCCCCCAGCTCGAACCCAGACGAGGCAGCCGACGTACCGCGCAGAACCCGCGTATAGGCACGCTCGACCAGAGGAGCCACCCGGCTCACGTGGAACTGGGTGACATGCGCAACGGCGGCGCGGCCCATCTGCTCGCGAAGATCGCGGTCGTTCAGGAGGCGTACGATTGCCGCGCGCAGGGCACCTGGATCGCCGGGCCGCACAAGAATACCGGTCTCGCCATCCGCGATCAGCTCGGGTAGGCCGCCGATCTTGGAGGCAATAACCGGACGGCCACTGGCCATCGCCTCCAGCGCTACGATACCTCCCGGCTCCGGCCAGACGGAGGGTACCAGCGCCAGCAGGCAGCGGCGCCAGGCCCACATCACCGCGGCATGCGGCCAGCTATGGAGCATGCGAACGCCGGTGGGCAGCGAGGTCGGGGTATCGGCACAGGGCCTACCAATGAGCACCAACGGCGGCGCGTCACGAAGGCCGGCATAGGCGGCGAGCAACACAGCCACGCCCTTGTCGCGCGTGAGGTCACCGGCGAACATCAGGAAATCGCCGTCGGGAAGTTGACTGAGCTCCGGTGGCGGCTCGCCACGCAGATCGGCGACGTCGTCCGGTACGAAGTTTGGCACGATGTCGCTCTGCGTCGGTGAGATGGCATTCCCGGCGGCAACGGCGCGGCTCACGGGCAGGTACCAGTCCACCGCGTGCCGCTCTAAGGGGCTCATCGCCCAGTTTGCCAGCACGATGGGCACACCTTTCGCCGCGCCGTAGTGATCGGTGGCGCAGCGCAAGCACTTGATGATGCCAGGCCCGGCACACGGTGCCCCCTGATACATCCAGCGTTTCTTCACGCAGAGCAGGCTGTAATCGTGCAGACTGAGTATGAGCTTGGCCCGGCTCGCGGCCTTGAGCGGCAAGTAGGAGTGAACCAGCCAGTTGTGCGCGTGCACGATTTGTGGTCGCTCTCGAGCCAGCACCCGGCGCAACTGCCACGCCAACCCGGGATCGGGCATGGGCGGTACATGCCTCCGGTCGGTCTGCTGGTATAGCCGGGAAATCCGCTGGGCGACGCCGCGCAGGCGATGCACGCGGACTGCGCCATCCAACTCTTCCTCCGCTGTGCCGGGTTGCCGCAGGGTGGCCACCGATACGTCATGGCCCCGTGCAGCCAGTGCGGCGCTCAATGCCCGCACATGTTGCTCTTCCCCGCCCAACGTCGGCGGGTAGAACTGCGTGAGCATCAGGACACGCATGCCCGAGCTCCCGTCACGCTTTGATACACGGCCAGCAGGTCCGCCGCGCAGTCGTCCCACGTGGGGAGATCAAAGGCCGGCGGTGTGACCGGACGTTCAAGGAGCTTGAGCACTACCGTCGCCACCTGCGCGGAATCGCTCCACAGGGGGATTGAACTGACCAACCCACGGTACGCTAATTCGCGCAGACCAGAGGTAGCGGCCACGAGTACCGGTCGCTTGAGCGTCAAAGCCTCAAGCGCGGCGATCGGATGAGTCTCAAACTCACTCAGCAGCGTGACCAGCGCCGCGCTCGCCAGAGCGGTTGCCATCGCCTTCCGATCGGCCGCCGGAATGCCGCGTATCTCCACTTTATCGGCTATGCCGAGCTCGACTGCCATATGGCGCAGCTCCGGCTCATAGGGGCCTTCGCCGATAATCCACAAGGAAGCGTCCGGTCGTTGCTCGAGAATGGCGGGAAGGGCAGCGAGGATCCGTTGATGCCCTTTGTAGCGTTCGAGCCGGCCCACGGAGACGATCAGCGACCCACCGGACCGGGGTTGAGGCGGTGACGGGGGCTCGCCGATATCGGCGCCATTCGGGATCACCACAAAACGGTCGGTCGGCAATCGCAAACGACGGCCATAGTAATGTACTTCGAACGCAGCCACGGCGATCAGCTTGCTGGCGCGGGCCAGCAGCGGGTGAAGGAGGGCCAATTGAGCGCCTCGGCATGCATGGCGAAACACGGAAGAGTGCCCGCCGCCGTGAAATGTGAGCACGTAGGGAATGCCGGCTCGCAGCGCCGCGAACATCGCCACGGGCGCCGCCAGGGTGTGATAAGACTGACAATGCACCACGTCCCAGCCGCCGCGCCGAATGATCCGGTACATGGCCGGGGCAAAATAATAGTCGCGTTTGGCGGGCCAGGCCCGTACGCGCCGAACGATCACCCCCTCAATGCGCTCTTCGAGTGGCAGCAGGCCAGTTCTATCGGAGGTGAGTACGGTGACTTCGACGCCGCGACTGGCCAATCGTCTCGCCACCTGATGTACGTGGTGCTCTACCCCACCCACCAAGGGTAGGTAGCGAGCGGTCGCCATCAACACGCGAAGGGGGCGCGGCGAAACACTTGGAGGGGGCGGATTGACGGCCACAATGTGATCTGGCCTACGCCCCTTCAGCGGGTAGCGGCCGGTGAGATACCCGGCCAGCGTGTATGCCAGACCGCCCATAATCGCGCCTGACCGCGCCGGCCCGCTCGCATCGAGGCGCAGAACAGCATCGGCCAGACCACGCAAGCAGGCACGGGGCAGAACTTTCGCCGTGTACGCCCGTTCGGAGGAAAGGCCGTCTTGCGCGCCGACGGTGGCCGCGACCTGCGCTTTGGAGCGGCCCTCGGCGTAGCAGCGCCTGGTAAAGTATTGCCACCGCGCCCGCTCTACCGGCACCTGGTGATAGACGATCGCACGCGGTTCGTACTGCAATGACCAGCGGCGCTCGGCACGAATGCGAATGCAGAGTTCCGTCTCCTCGCAACCCGCGGCCGAGGCGCCGACACGACCGAGGGCGTTGCGAAAGCCGCCGGCCCCCAGGCAAATCGTTCGCCGATACGACATGTTGGCGCCGATCAAGTTGCGAACAGGGCCGGGCGCCGTGGGCATGCCGCGATAGGTGCAGCCCACAACCCAGTCGAACTCCATGGGAAACCAGGCCGGTCGGCCATCTTCCCACAACGGCTCGATTGAGCCGCCGGCTCCGGCAACTCGGGGATCCCGGTAGCACTGGCGCAGGTACGCCAGCCACATTGGGGAAGCTACGGCATCGTCGTCGAGAAAGGCGACGACATCGCCTCGCGCCGCCGCCAGGCCGCTATTGCGCGCCCCACTCAACCCACGGGACTCGTGGTTCTCCATAGCCGCCACGTCACGCAACTCCCCACACACGCGCTCAAGCAGCATTTTGTTGTGGTCCACCACGACGATCGTTTCCACGGCGGGAGTTTGCTGGGCTCGGACGGATTGAACGGCCGATGCCAGCGCTGCAAAGCGAGATTCCGCATAGGTACAAATGACGACGGAGATCGTAGGCTCGTGCCCAATAGCGGCGTCATTGCCGGTAGGGCGCTCGCCTCTGATCTGTTGCCCAGCTTCAGTAGTCACGCATCGGTGCCTCCCTGGCCGGTGTTGTAGCAGTCTCCTGCTCGTAGGCACGCTGGCTAGCGTGGTAACGGCCCCACATCCATCGTTCCTGCAGAATCGTCTTCAGCACCCGGCGGCCGTCTCGTAAGGCGCTCAAGTTGCTGACGCCATGTATGCGTTTCCCCTCGAAGCTGACTACTTCGCGCACGCAGAGGTTCGCTTTTGCGACTCGAATATTGATCAGCGTCTCCACCTCAAAGCCATCGCAGTCTACGTTCAGCACGGGAAGGCAACGCGACCAGAAGGCGTTGTAGCCGTAGCAGAGGTCCGTGTACCGCGTACCAAAGAGCAAGTTCACCAGCGTTGTCAGCACGCGGTTGCCCATGCGCCGGATCCGGGTAATGTCGCTACTGCCCGCCCCAGCGAGGAATCTCGAGCCCTTCGCGTAGTCCGCCCCGGCGAGCAGCGCGGCCACGAAGCGAGGAATCTCACTGGCATCCGCCGACCCGTCGGCGTCGAGCGTCACGATAATGTCCCCGCGCGCTGCCGCGAAACCACAGGCAAGGGCATTGCCCTTGCCGCTGCGTGTATCCTGCACCACGCGAACGCGGGGATGCACCGCTCGGACGACCGCGACTGTATCGTCGGTGGAATGGCCGTCGACCAGGATCACTTCGAAAATGTCCTTGGGCATCTGTGAAAGGACAAATGGAAGGTTTTTCGCCTCGTTGCGGGCAGGGATTACCACGGTCACACGCGGCTTGACCGTCTGCCCAGGCTCGGGGGCCGATCCCCCGTCACCCTCCGGACCGGCATTTCGCTTGGTCGCGAGATACTCCGAGCGCTTTTGATAGCCTGGGTCCTCGGCTACTCCATCGAGCGGAAATTTTTCTGCTGCGAGAGGGAACTCGAACGTCTCGCTTCCCGGCGCCCCGCTGTCGCGATCACTGGGAAACTTTACCGCCAGATCGATAATTCCTGGTGCTGGGTGCTCATCATTGGCCACGTGCCTGCCGCCTTCCAAGCTCTCTAGAGCAGCGCATTTTCGCATGTGCGGGCAGTACCCCGGGCGTATCGCCAAAAGACGCCGTTAGCGTGGACGCACGGGCATGTGTCCGTATCGCGAGTATCCGATCGGGGTCAGAAGAGCGAATATTGAAGTCGTCTATGGGTTAGTTGGCGCTAGCTTTTGGGCGGCGATCGCGCCGGGCCCGCTGGCATGGTGCGGTGAGGGATCGCACCCGTAGATCACGCCGAAACTGCCTACCGGGTCGTACCAACGTATTGGCGGCGTGCTTAGCTAGAGCGCCGCTGGTACGGCATTGGCCGCACATCGTCGACGATGTGCCCTGGTTAGTAACGCTGCATGCCGACTACAGTGTCCCCTTCACTCCTCCAGTACCATAGACATCTGTCGTGTCTACGGTGTCCACGATTGTATTAGCATAAATGCCGCGATTTTAGGAGTCAATACGCGACCAGCATCGTTTTTGGCCCTTCAGGAAGAGCCACCCACGCGACAGCTCATTTTCCTCCTGGAAGGAGGCTATCGTTGGTGAGTGCGTGTGCATCCGACCTTGTGAAAGTCGAGGTGCGGCACGCGGTGAGACGCACGATCGCGTCCCAAGTGTCCATACGATGCTGAGTATGTGGCTACCCTGGTCATTACCGCGCATAGCTCGCTGGTAAGCCCGGCTGGGGCATCCCAGTGGTGTATGTGCGATGGCGTGATGCTTGCATTGGATGAGGGGGACTCGGCGGCCGGTTCGCCGGGCCGCGCGACCGCCTTCGTGGCAGTGCCGGCCGCGCTCCCGGGTACAACCAACGACGAACAGGGGACCGGTACAATCGTACCGGTCCCCTGTTGTCTAGCGGCCTGCGCTGCGGCTGGTCTCTGCAGCCGCGTTACTTCCGATTACTGCGGCAACTTTCCCTGATAGAGCGGGGAAGCCGCAACAGCCTGGAAAGCGGCAAGCGAGGAAGGCGACGAATTCACGCGCCAGTCGTGCTCCATAGTCCAGTCAAACCAGACCACTGCCCGGATGCGCGGGAACGACGTGGGAATCGCGTGAAGGAAGCCCTGCGTGATCCAGTCCGCCTTGCTGCCGCCGGTCTCCGACGACGAGGTTTCGGTGATCATGACCGGCTTGCTGCTCAGCGCGGTGACTTCGTTGTAAGAGGCATTGAACACGTTGTACAGCGACTGCCAGTTACTACCTCCCCAGTTGTAGCCGTCGAGGGCAACCCAGTCGACATACTTGTCGCCGGGGAAATCCTGCGCATCGGGTGTTAGTCCGCCACCGGACACGTTCGCACACCATACCCACAGCACGTTCGTCGCGCCAACGCTGGTGAAGATGTCGTGTACGTGCCGCCAGGCCGCCACGAAGTCAGACGGCGTGGTGCCATTGCCCCCGGGCCCCGTGCCCCAGGGATACCAGCCGCCGTTCATCTCATGGGCGAAGCGGAGCAGGAACGGATGGCCCCAATTTTTCGCGGCGGTAGCGACCTGCCGTACATAGCTGTCGTACGCGCCGTTGGCAATGTCGCGCATTCGGTAGCCCGGCTGATTGTTGCCCTGCGAGTAGTCCTCCGGCATCCAGGTCCACATGCCCATGGAGCCGCGCGAACGGATGTCGCTCATCTGCTGTGGGTCGAAATTCGCGTTATGCACCCAATCGCCGCCGACGTTCACGATGGCCGGCATGTGGCCGCCTAGCATGCCTGCATACCAGTCCATCGCCCCCAGCGTGCCACTTACATTCTGAAGGTTGTCGTGAATCGTGGCGCCCAGCGCGATCGACCCGTTCGCCGGCGCCGAGGTTGCGGTAACACTGGGCTGGACTGCAGTGGCACTGGGCTGGGCTGCAGGGGCAGTGGGCTGAGCCGGCGTGGCGCTGCGCGGGACCGCGGTAGCGCTTGGCTTGGCCGGCGTGGAGCTAGCTTGGGCCGGTGTACCGCTGGGCGGGACCGGAGTGGTTGTGGGCGGGGTCGACGTGGTGCCCTGTACCGTGAGCGCGAGATGCGACCCAATCGGGTGCCAGACGTTGTCGGAGGTCCGATAGCTGGCGAACAGGTCCCAGGCGCCGGCCGGATCGGACGACGTGAAGTTGCGCGTCTTGTGGTAGGTAAACGACTGCCCGGGCGCCAGCTGGATGGGTCCCCACTCGGCCGGGAAGTCGGCATTGGCGCCGGCCGGCGTGCGAGCGGCGGCCACAATGCCGGTCAACGCGAGAGCACTGCCGCCTTGATTCTGTAGCGTGACGGTGGCAGCAACCTGCCCGCACGTTTGGACGCTTTTCGTCGACAAACTGAGGGGCGAGCTCAGCATTATACGCGCCGGGCTAAGACTCACTGCGTGCACCGCGAGTGCCGTAACGCTGCTTTGCGAGGCATGTGCCTCACCAACGTGCGCAGCGGCAACGACGCTTCCAGCAACTAGCGCTGCACCGAGAAACGCCCACGGTGCGCCACGTGATGGTGAATGTACCATTTGGATTACCTCTCTCCTGAATTGCTTCCGGTCAAGCACTCCACATGTAGCAACCGCCTCGGCACGTTCGGCAACCGGCCGGACACGGCGCCACAATGCCACAGGCGTACTCTGCAGTACGGAAAGAGGCGGGCCAATGACCCATAGGGGTAATCCAATTGGAAGTGTCATAGCCCGTTTAGATAGCAATTTCGGTTGGGCAACGGTGTCTTACTGGCGAATTCTGCGCCACTAGCGAGTTAAAACCGGCTCCGCTATAGTGAGGTTGGACAAGCGTGGACAACAGTGGACAGCGGGGTATCTTTTCCGTTGGTGGGCCTAAACTCTAAGTCGCTAGGTGGCGCGCGTCTTGATGACGATGTGATATTGCCGCATGTCTTGCGAGGACGACCGGCGCTGGCCGGCATCCTCGTCTGTATCGCGTCGCTCTTCATCTACCTCGGCAGTGCCGGTTTCATCAGCCCCGGGGCGACCTACCCGTCCCAAGGTCGGCAGAGTAGTATCGCGCTCGGCGCCACCATACATGACAAGCCTGTGTCTGTGGGCAGCACGCTAGGAGCTATGGACTGGTACGCGAGTTTGGTGGGGGGGCATATGCCGGCCATCGTGAACGTCGGGAGCGATTGGGTGCACAACGCGAATTTTGACGCGCGGCAGATGAGCGACATCCGTTCGCGCGGCGCCACGCCCATGTGGACCTGGCTGCCGGATGACTACAATCAAGACGGCTTTCAGCCACGCTTCCGGATGCGCAACATCGCCAGCGGCGCCTACGATCGCTACATCCGGCGATTCGCCCTCGCCGCGAAAAATTGGGGCCACCCGTTCCTGCTCCGTTTCGCCCATGAGATGAACGGCAACTGGTACCCCTGGGGTACCGGCCTAGGGAACCAGAATGGCACCACGGCAGCGGATTACGTGGCCGCCTGGCGGCACGTGCACGACATCTTCACCAACCTTGGGGCGTCCAACGTGCTCTGGGTCTGGTGCGCCAACACGGTCTATGCCGGCTCCATGTCGCTGGCACAAGTCTATCCTGGCGACAGCTACGTCGACTGGGTGGCGCTCGATGGTTACAACTACGGCGCCTCAAAAGATAGTGCCGGGTGGCAATCGCTCTATCAGGTATTCGGACCATCGTACGCGTTGCTTACCGCACTGACGAGCAAGCCCGTCATAATTACCGAGATTGGTTCGGCCGAGGCCGGCGGCAATAAGGCTAGCTGGATCAAGCAGGGCCTGCTCAACGACATGCCCATGCGCATGCCGCGGGTTCGCGCCGTGATCTGGTTTGACGCGGTGGACGATATTTCAGCGAACCGCAGCGTGGATTGGCGCGTGAACTCGTCACCAGGAGCGCTGGCCGCGTTCCGTGCCGTGGCCGGATCGCCGCTCTATCAGGGAAAGTTCAGCGCCACGCCTACGAGCTTTAAACCAATGCCGGCGGCTGAAGCCTGGGCTCCTACATTCCCGCAGAGCAACGACAACCCGCCTCATCCTCGGTGCGAAAGCTGTCCCCTGCCGTCGAGCCCGCCGGCCCGACAGCAGGGGCGTGGCTCGGCGTAGGCACGCTCGTGGCAGTTGGGACGGGCCGCGCGAGCGACGAAATCCAACCAGGAGCGGTCGGCACGCAGCCGCTGGTCTCGGTGATCATCAACAACTACAATTACGGTCGGTTTTTGCGGAGCGCCATCGAGAGCGTGCTCGGCCAGAGCTACAGCAAGCTCGAGCTGATCGTGGTCGACGACGGTTCCACGGACTCCTCGCGCACGATTCTCGAGACATACGGCGACCTGGTTATCACGATCCTGAAAGAAAACGGTGGCCAGGCATCCGCGCTTAACGCGGGCTTCGCCCGATGCCACGGCGAGATCGTGTTCTTTCTCGACTCCGACGACGTACTGCTGCCCACTATCGTGCAGCATGTCGTGCGTGTCTTCGAAGCCGACGCGAGTCTGGCAAAGGTGCACTATCGCATGGCGGTGATCGATGTGTTCGGCCGGCACACCAGCAGTGAGAAACCTCCACAACACATCACCATGCTGGACGGCGACCTGCGCCGGCACTATCTTACCTTCCCCGACGATGTATGGAGGTTGCCTACCAGCGGCAATGCATTTCCGGCCTGGTTGCTGCGGCGCATATGCCCAATACCGGAAGCAGAGTACCTGGTCTGCGCCGACACGTATTTCACGCACCTGGCGCCGCTGTTTGGCCGCGTTCAATTTCTCGACGACGTGGGCGCATGCTACCGGTTGCACGGTGGGAACAGCTACGAAGTTGCCGACACCATGCTGAACCTCACGCGGATTCGGCGGGACATCACCCTCTCGTGCCAAACGCACAAGCATCTGTCGAGGTTTGCGCACGCACAAGGATTCGCCCCGGCCCCCAACCCCGCGCACGAAATCCTGTCCGTCTCGTACATCGTCAATCGCATGATCTCCGTCAAGCTGCAGCCTATGCGCCACATCGTGCCTGGCGATACGCCGGCGCGGCTGCTCGTGCTCGGCATCCAGGCATCCATGCGGCGATTCGACGTCTCACCGCCATTGAAGGGCATGTACATCCTGTGGTTCGCGTTGATGGCCCTTGCGCCATACCCGATAGCCTGGCGACTGTCGGTATGGATGGTCTTCCCGCAGACACGTCCCTACATGAACAAGCTGCTCAAGGTGCTCCAGCGTGGTTAAGCTGCGGGTGGCCGCGCTATCGCGCCTCCTCGGCGCCGTGCACTGGACGGTAATCCGCAATGCTAGCTCGCTCGTCGGCACCACCCTGGTGAATCTCTCGCTCGGCGCGGTGTATTGGTGGCTGGCCGCACGCTGGTTCGCGCCATCGGCGCTCGGCCTGGCCTCCGCGGCAATCTCGGCAATGGCCTTGCTGGGGGCCCTTGGCATGTTTGGTCTCGGCACCCTGCTCATCGGCGAGCTGCAGCGCCGGCCGGATCTCCGCGGCGAGCTGGTGGCCACGGGACTCCTGACGGCTGGGCTGGCCGGCTTTGTGTTCGGGGCAATCTTCGCTGTCTTTGCGCCGAGCATAACCACCGATCTGCAACCACTGGCGAGCAGCACCTGGAGTATCGGGCTCTTCGCGCTCGGTGTCGGTCTGACGGCGCTCACCCTGGTGTTGGACCAAGCGTTGATCGGGCTCTTCCGTGGCTCGCTCCAGCTGTGGCGAAACGCGCTGTTCGGCCTGGCCAAGCTGGCGGCCCTGGCGGCCACCGGCATTTGGTGGGCCGATCGCCACGCCTCGACGATTATGGCGACCTGGGTAGCGGGGCTCGTGGCCTGCCTGGCGGCGCTGACCCTGATGACGGGCGGCATCAAAGGCCACTACCGGCCACGGCCGGAGTTACTGTATGGCCTGGGCTGGCAAGCAATCGGGCACCATGTGCTGAACGTGGCCCTGCAAGTGAGCGGGCTTGCCATGCCGTTGGTGGTGACGGTGCTACTCTCCACCGCCGCGAACGCCTACTATTACACCGCCGGGATGGTGGCGGGACTCGTCTATATTGCTCCGACGTCCCTCGCGATAGTGCTCTTTGCCGTGGGTACGGCGGAGCCGGCCGCCCTGGCACAACGGGTCCGCTTCACGTTAGGCCTCTCCCTGGCGGTGACCTTGCTGGCAAATGGCGTGCTGCTGATGGCAGCGAGCCCAATCCTGAGCGTATTTGGCCGGACGTATGCTGAGAACGGCGCCGTGCCACTGCAACTCCTCGCATTGGGCGCCGTGCCAATTATCATCCGCGAGCACTACGCCGCGATCCAGCGCATACACGGCCGGCCCGTCGGCGCCGCACCCCTGGTACTGGCCGGCAGCGCCCTCAAATTGATCCTGGCTGCGAAAGGGGCGAGCCTCGGCGGCCTGGTCGGGTTGAGCATGGGGCTGCTTATCGCCGGGTGCATCGAGGCATTGCTCATGGCGCCGCTGGTCTATCGGGCGGCGGTTGGCACAGGCGCGGCGCGGGAGAAGCCTCCCGCCCATGCCGTTCCGAACGTTGTAATGTCTGCCAGGAGCAACGATGAACTTTGAGGCGAGGCATCCGAGGGTGGCGACTGTGAGACTGGGCGGCACTGAACAGCGCAATGGTCATCTTGAAGCGAGCCCAGTCGTGAGGACGGGGCCGCCTGCTGAAGCGCCGGCCAGGGACGATGCCGAACAACCGAAGCGCGCGACCCAGGAGTACGCCGATGCGCTTGCCCGCGTCCCCCGTGTGAGCATAGGACTGCCCGTCTACAACGGCGAGCGGTATCTCCGCGAGGCGATCGACTCCATCCTGGCGCAAACCTTTACCGATTTCGAGTTGATCATCTCGGACAACGCCTCAACCGACGGAACGGCGGCGATCTGCCTGGAGTATGCTGCCAGGGACCGGCGCATCGCCTACTACCGGCAGCCGCGAAACCGGGGCGGCGCCTGGAATTTTAACCATGTGTTCCGGCTGAGCGCGGGTGAATACTTTAAGTGGGCATCGCACGACGACGTGTTGGCGCCTACCTTTCTCGAGCGGTGCATCGAGCCGCTCGACCGTAATGCCTCGGTGGTGGTCTGCTATCCGGGCACCATCAAGATCAACGAGCACGGCAAAGAGGTCTTCAAGTACAAGATCCGGCTGCGAACCGACTCGCCCGCGCCGTCGCGTCGCTTCCACGAGCTGCTTCGGATACCGCACAGCTGGTACCAGGGCTCCGGCCTGATCCGGGCAGAGGCACTGCGAAAGACGCCGCTGATCGGCCCCTACTCCGAGTCCGACCGCATCCTCCTGACCTGGCTCGGGCTGCTAGGACAGTTTCACGAAGTGCCCGAGTACCTGTTCCGCTCTCGCGCGCATGCCGGGCAATCGGTCCGCGTGAGTCGTTATGACCGCACTACCTGGTTCGATCCTTCACACCAGGGCACGATCGTGCTGCCTGTCTGGCGTCTCTTCTTCGAACACTTCGTCTGCATCCGCGAGGTGCCGTTGCGCGCATCCGATCGCGCCCGCTGTTACCTGTCCGCGCTGCGATGGCCGTTCTGGAATGGGAATGGCGTCTGGATGGCCATGGACCTCGTACACGCTGCCCGCATAGCGTCACGCATGCTCCGAGGGCGGTGGCGCGCGACGAAGGGCAGCGGCTGAACGGCAGCGTGGATGGAAGCTGATGTGAGCGAGCGCACCCTCTTCGCCGGACAAGTCGCGCTGGTGACCGGAGGCGGCAGCGGCGTTGGACGCGCCATCGCCCTGGCCCTGGCGGCGCGTGGAGCAACACTCTGCCTGGTGGGCCGCCGGCTGGAAACGCTGCAAGGAGTCGCACGTGAGCTCGAACACGGCAGCCAGGTGCATTGCCTCTCCGCAGACCTGACGGTCGACGATGATCTTCGCCGCTTGCAGCACGCCATCGAACAACAGATCTGCCGGATCGATCTGCTGATCCACAGCGCCGGGATGCTAACCTCCGGCCGCATCGAACACGCCGAGCTTGCCGACTTCGACCGCCACTATCGGGTCAATGTCCGGGCGCCCTACGCCCTCACCCAAGCCTTGCTTCCTCTCCTGATACAACGGCAAGGGCAGGTGGTGTTCATCAACTCCAGCGCGGGGCTGGCTGCCCAGGCGGCTGCCGGTCAGTATGCCGCCAGCAAGCACGCGCTCAAAGCCGTGGCCGATAGCCTGCGCGCGGAGGTGAACGCCAGCGGCGTTCGCGTGCTCAGTGTCTTCCTCGGACGCACGGCCACCCCCATGCAAGCGGCGCTGCATGCCCAGGAAGCTAAGCTCTACAACCCCGACGCGCTGATCCAACCCGGAGACGTGGCCTCGACGGTGGTTCACGCGCTCAGCCTCTCCCGCACCGCCGAGATCACCGAGATCAGCATCCGGCCGATGGTAAAGCCGGCGTAGGCGCCGGACCCGTTCGTTTGTCCATGGGCAATA
>JAQBPC010000160.1 GCA_028287725.1 Chloroflexota bacterium
TAGCAGGCCGGTCATGTGAGTTGCTTCTGTTAAGCCATCGCCCCATTTGATGCGACTGAGGATGATGGCGGGACCGCCCGTAACGGCGTTCGCTGCCGTAACCGTCTATCCACATCGCTGAGGACCCGGTCAAGTATATCCGCTATGTCCGCAAGCTGCTCTCGCGTGGCGATGAGGGGCGGCGAAAGTTGGATGACCGGCTCGCCCTTGTCCTCAGCTCGACAAATGAGTCCTTCCTCCTGGAGGCGCGCTGAGACCACGTTCCGGAGAAGGTCTTCAGACTCCTGATCGGTGAATGATTCCTTTGTCGACTTGTCCTTCACAAGCTCCATGGCCATGAAGTACCCAGCACCGCGCACGTCGCCGATACAGTCATGCCGTGACATGAGGCTCTCGAGAAGGTCGCGGAAGTATCCCTCATTCGCCGCTACGTTCTCCACAACTCGTTCGTCGGTCATGATCTCAAGGTTCTTGAGGGCAACCGCCGCGGCAACTGGGTGACCACCAAAAGTGATGCCGTGCGTGAACGACCTGGTCGGAGAATCCATGAATGTATCTGCAACTTCATCTCGAACCAAGCATCCGCCGATTGGCTGGTAACCACTCGACAGGCCCTTGGCCATGGTCACGATGTCAGGCACATAGCCGTACTTCTCGTGGCCGAACATAGTCCCAAGCCGGCCGAATGCGCAGATCACTTCATCGCTGATGAAGAGAATGCCATATCGGTCACAGATGCTACGAACACCTTCCATGTAGCCCGGCGGGGGAGTAAAGCAGCCACCACTGTTCTGAACCGGCTCGATGACCACAGCCGAGACCGTCTCAGGACCCTCAAAGAGGATCGTATCCTCAATCTCGGTGAGACATCGCATACAACAACCGCCCTCGGCGCCCCGACTTGGGCAGCGGTAGCAGTTCGTATTGTTAACGTGGCGTGCTCCAGGCACCAACGGCTCGAAAGGGGCTCTCAACGCCGTCACGCCGTTGACGCTCAGCGCGCCAAACGAGGTGCCATGGTACGCAAGCTTCCTCGAAATAGTTTTGTAACGACCTGAGAATCCGCGTAGCTTATGGTACTGTCGGGCCATTTTGAGAGCGGTCTCGACTGCTTCCGATCCGGAGGCAGAGAAGAACACGCGATTGAGGGAACCCGGAGCCAGTTCCGCGATGCGGGCGGCAAGGTCGATGCTTGGGCCATTACCGTAACCAAAATGACTCGCGTACGAAAGGCGCTTCATCTGCTGGGCCGCAACATCGGCCAGTTCTTCGCGCCCATAACCAATTTGCACTGTGAAAAGGCCGGATAGTCCATCGAAGTATCGCTTGCCGTTGATGTCCCAGAGGTAGCAACCTTCGCCACGATCGATGATCGGTGCACCCGAATCGATCATGCCCTTCATGCGGGTGAAGTGCAGCCAGGAATGACGGCTGAAATCTCGTTGGAGGGCTCCGGCCCTGAGTAACGCGGGATCGGCGACCATGATTATACAACGCTCCTTAGCTAGGGGGTTGGTCGATATTAGAGTGAGTTATGCACATGACAGTGGTGCGCGGACATACGCCCACGCAGACGTTAGTGCTGCCTCAGCCATAGGAGCGGTCGGGGAATAATTCGACCGCCGTACAATCGCCTCCCCAGTAGCGTCGCCGCACTGGTTCCTACCCTTCCACGTAGCCTGCGCGCATCGAACCGGCTCACGCCGATGAGGTCAGACCCTTTCTCGTGTTGCCGTGAGTGTACTCTATGTAAGTGACAGTGCGCAAGCCCCACGGTGGATTTTGGCTCCGACCCCAGCCACCTCGTGTCACCGGACTACCTGTGATCAGTACGACGCGTCCATCGCGGTTCGTAGAATCGCCAGGCCATCGCGGACCTGGTCTTCGCTGACGATCAATGGTGGAATCAGCCGTAACACATTGTCATGCGGTCCACAGGTCAGGATTAACAGGCCATTTTCGACGCAGGTGTGGAGTATGTGTTTCGCTCGCTTACCATCTGGAGATCCATCCGCGTGCGCAAATTCCGCCGCGACCATCAGCCCCAAGCCACGCACATCTACCAGACCAGGATGATCGGCCTGCATCGACCGAAGTCCTTCGAGCAACAGCTTACCCATTGACGCAGCGTTCTCGACGAGACCTTCCTCGCGAATGACCTGTACAGTCGCCGTCGCGGCCGCGCATGCCACGGCGTTCGCACCATAGGTTCCACCATGGGAGCCAGGCGTCCACTTGGACATGATTTCACGCGGCGCCGCGATGGCGCTTATCGGCAGGCCGGAGCCGAGTCCTTTCGCCATCACCATGATGTCGGGAGTTGTTCGCGTGTGTTCCACTGCGAACATGCGTCCAGTCCGGCCGAATCCCGACTGTACTTCGTCGGCGATAAGCAGAATACCGTATTCGTCGCATAACGCACGCAGTGCAGGCATGAACCAAGCTGGTGGTACGACGTAGCCACCCTCGCCAAGGACAGGCTCGACCAAAATAGCGGCGATGGCTTCCGGGGGCATTCGAGATGCAAACAGCTCTCGAAGGTCCGGAAGTCGCTGCTGGCAGCACCCTTCGTCGCTGCCGCGGCGGGGGCAGTGCAGGCAGTACGGATATGCCGTAACCTGTGCGGCGCCGCTTAGCTGGCCCGCATGCAGGCGATAGCGTGCCTTAGAATTCGTAAGTGCGACTGCCCCGGTGGTCCGGCCGTGAAAAGATCCCTGGAAGCTGATCACCCCTTCGCGGCCGGTCGCCGCACGTGCCAGTTTGAGCGCCCCTTCGATGGCCTCCGCGCCACTGTTGGCGAAGAAGAAGGTGTCGAGGCCATCGGGCATTTCCGGCAATAGCGCCTCGACCAGTTTTAACACCGGCTTGTGGTACAGAATGTTGATCTGGCCGTGGATCAGCTTCCCCAGCTGTTCTTGGGCGGCGGCGACAACTTTGGGGTGGCAGTGTCCCGTGTTCGTCACGCCGATACCGCAGGTGAAGTCCAGGTAGCGCCGACCTTCGGTGCTAATGATGTAGGCGCCTTCGCCGCGTTCCGCCACGATGTCCGTATAACGTGCCCATACGGGTGCTAGATGCTGAATCGGGTCTGAGGTCACCATATAAGTGCCGCCTTGACGGCTGTCCCCTTTCTCAGCGCTTCCGCGCTCGACTCATGCGTTGCATACACGCCGGCGCATCACAAATCGTTCCTGTGGGCACTAGCAACCCTTGCCGGTGATTCGGTCAAACTCCAGGATACCGAGCCATCGGCGACGAAACCCAATTGAGTACTCGGAATTCTGGCCTCGACGCGCGAGATCGGCCGGCCGATCTCGCGTTGGCCATCCGAATTTACGATGCGGGCACGTCATCAAGCCTGAGCTTTTCGTGTCCTGCCTCGCGAGAACATATGCTGCCCGCAGCGCGTGCCTGGCCACAAGTATCGAACGGTACGCCTTCGGGGATGACCAGCGCGGAGCAGGATCAGACGACGAGATACCGGCACGAAGCAGTCTACCACCACTGCGCGGTATCGAGGCCCCAGGGTTGCACCGTCCCAGGGGCTACATGCCTATGTCCTTACGACTACGGTGTCACCTAGCTTATCGTGCCATCCCTGGTTCTTGTCGTCCCATAGCATCCAGAGGAGGCCAACCATGCCGGGGATAAACATCAGCATGCACATGGCAACACCAATGTAGCGCGCTATCGCGGAACCTAATCCAGGAGGCGCACCGTCAGTTCGAACCAATTTCAGCCCGAGGGCACGGTAGCCGAGGGTCTGGCCGCCATTTGTCCAACATGTGATGAAGTAGAGGGCGGGGCCGAATATGAAGAGCAATGATGCCAGTGAGATGATGGCTGCGGACGAAGTTGCGCTGGCGATCCCAACCAGTACAAACAAGGGTACTGCGAGCGCAATGCAGTCAAGGATATACGCACCGAGCCGTATCCCAACATCGGCCAATGGATACGGCACAAAGTGTGCTGCAGGTCCGACGGCATATGTATCTGGGTATGAGTAACCCATAGGATCATAGGGACCGGTGTAAGGAACCATACGACCACCCATAGCTGGCTGGTAGGCTCCAATTGGTTCGCCCGATCTATTGGAAGCCTGGCTGGACACTGGTGGGATCGGGATGTATTGCGCTGGGTAGCCGCCGTTGAGCTGGCCGCTTGCGTAGTTGCCGGCGCCGCGATCTTGGGTTGGCTGGCCCGGCATTGCTGGGTAAGGCGCTCCCGGCGGCGCGGGCCGACCATAATTGGCGTGACCTGCGACAGGCCACGGTGTCGATGTCCCCACGGGATAATCAGCGCCATTTGCCTGCGGTCCGCGAGGCAAAGGCATAGAGTATGGGTGAATGATGTTTGTCGTGGATGCACCGTTACTCGCCGGAGGCGTCGCGGCAGGTTTATCCAACGTGGTTCCGCATGCAAAGCACGCCGTCACGTCAGACGCGTTTGCAATGCCACAGAATGAACAGTAGGTTTTCACAGTTCGCTCCAGTCGTACCGTGAAGGCGGATGATCGTGCCCGCACGGGACCGTGGGCTCGTCTATTCCCATCATACTCTGAAAGCTACATACGCGGTAGAACTTCGCGGCAAAGCCCGATTCCAAGCTTGGCGCTGAGTAGTGA
>JAQBPC010000188.1 GCA_028287725.1 Chloroflexota bacterium
CGGTCGCCTGGAAGTGCGCTACGCCGGCCTCGATCAGGTGGCCCGCGCAGTACAGCTCGTGCGCGTCCCGCAGGTCGGTCCAGCGTTCACCCGGTTTTACGACGGTGAAGTAGGTGTTCAGGTACCCGTCCGGTTGCTGCGCCGCCACGAGCAGGGCGATCACCTCGTCGACCTGGGCATCGAGATCGGCATCGGGATGCGTGGTCAGGCTATAGCTGGCAGCCTCGATCCACTTGGCCACATCGGAATCCCAGAAGATGTGCGGGACGGGCGCGGTCCCGGGTTTCCACTCGAGGCGCAGGGCATCGATACGCCCGGTTTCCTTGCATTGGGCGTACTGGAAGGGAATGGTCCGTTCGCGATTGATCTCCAGGCGCGAGGACCAAAACGCGTCGTCGATCGTCACGGCAGCCACCGGCACCGGCTGCCACATACGGCCGGCCGCCGGCTCCCTCGGATCTTGTTGATTCATACCCATCCTCACACTAGCAAATGAAGGGCAGGGCCGTTAACGATCGTCGTCGCGCGGCGACCTCGAAGCAACGCGGTTCCAGAACACAGGTAGGCGGCAAGTCGGTCTACTACCGCGCGGGCAGGGGCAAGCGCCTGCCATCAGCACCGTTACCAGAGTCGCCGGGCCGCTCATGACCGTCGTATTATAGAGCAATCTAATCGATTTGACAATTCGAATAGAACTGCTCATGCTTTCCGCAACTGAATGGTCCTCATCGTCCGGTGTTCGCTCCTTCAAGGCAATTCGCTAAGTGGTCGAAAGCGTTCAGTGTGCCACTTGCAATCTATGGATCGTTGTGCTAGGGTTTGCAAAACGCTTTGTAGCAAAAGCTTTTGCGTTGTAAAGCTTGGGGCGCTATGGTGACGATAGACGAGGTCGCGCGCCGCGCCGGTGTTGGCCGTACGACCGTCTCGCATGCCTTGAGCGGCAACCGGCACGTCGCACCTTCAACTCGCGATCGTATCCTCGCAGTCGTGAACGAGCTTGGCTACCAACCGAATGCCGCGGCTCGCAGTCTGGTGTCTCGTCGCACCATGACTGTGGGCCTGATCATCCCACTCGACCTCGATATCCTTGCTGAGAACAGGTACACAGATTTTATCGTCGGCGTTGGCGACCGCCTGAACGATCACGGTTATCGGCTCTTGTGTCTCATTGACAGGAATCCTGCTCCACTTGATGTGCAAAGGCTCCTGCGAAGTAACTCCGTAGACGGCACGCTGCTGCTGCAAGTTCGCACAATCGATACCCGTGTTGAGGCTTTGGTGGCGGAGGGAAGGCCCTTCGTTACTATGGGACGTCCACGCGACACCACGGGAATCGTCCGCGCGGACGGCGATTTCAGCACATCGGCGGTAACCGCCGTAGACTACCTCACCCATCTTGGTCACAGCCAGATTGGCTTCGTCGCCACCGGACAAGATCGCATGCCAATGTTTGGATTCCAGTGGTATGCCCTCCAGGGTTTTCGACGGGCGCATCGCCTTCACCATCTACCCCTCCACCACTCTCGGATTATCTACCACGAACGGGAGACTGAGCCGAGCCTAGAGGCCGCACTGGCACCGATATTCGACGGTACGCTTGCAGTCACGGCCCTGGTCACTACCACTTTCGTGGGGGCGGTGCTCATCATGCAACTTCTAAATGCCCACGGCTGGCGGGTGCCTGAAGATATTTCCGTGATTGCCTTGGGCGATCCGCGCAACACAATGCTGCCCTTGCCGTCGATCACCGTCGTGCGCTTCTCGGTCGCTGACCTGGCTCGCGAAGCCGTCGATCTCCTCGTTGGGATGTTGGAAGGACGGCAGCCGTCTCGCCTGGAGCATCTCGTGCCGATCGAGCTGGTGATCCGCGGCAGTACCGCACCACCGGCCCAGCTTCGGCTGATTACTACGGCGCGAGTGCAAACAGTATGAATATCAGCCGACCCGTATCTCGTAGGCGTGAAAGTCCAGAGGCGCTCAGATAATGACCGTGACTTTAGCCCACACCGGCCGACACTGTAGCTCCCGTCTAATCGATTTGTCAAATCGATTAGGGCGGCCTATAATTCCCCAATTAGGCACCGAGTCGGCTCGCTTGTGCCGTCGGCGCATGGCAGGGTTGGTTCTACGAAAGGAGGTGACTGGCAGAGCAATTGGGCGCAAACCGAGCGTAGCGACCGTCCCGTAGGTTGACAAATCGGTCAAATGGTATACCTCTACGCAAGTGGCCTCGCTATCTATCACAGTCATTGCGTTCCACGTGCTGAAGACTGGAGAAAAGTGACATGAGCAAAGGCAATGGCAGCCTCTCTCGACGCGACTTTCTCGGCACAAGCGCCAAGGTTGGCGCAGGTGTGGCGCTCGCTAGCACTGGACTGGACCTGACCGCTTTTAAGACCGATGCGGCCGGGGTCACCCTCAACTACATGGGTCTTAACAACAACCCACCATTCGTGCACGGCCAGCAGGACTGCATCGCGCAGTTCATGAAGATTAATCCTGGGGTCACCGTCAAATTCATTCCATCTCCGGTCACCAGCGCCGATTCCTATCACAACAAGCTGGTGACGGTTCTCGCCGCGCACGACAGCAGCATCGACGTGTTTGATTCCGACGTGATCTGGCAAGCGCAATGGGCGCCGGCCGGCTGGGCCGCCCCCCTCGACAAGGTCTTCCCGGCATCGGCTCAGAAGAACTACGCCCCGGGGATGATCGCGTCCGACACCGTCAACGGGCACATCTACGGCATCCCCTGGCTGCTCGACACCGGGCACCTGTTCTACCGGAAAGACATCCTGGACGCGAACGGGCTCAAGCCGGCCACGACCTGGCAGGAGCTGCACGACCAGGGCGTGATGCTCGGGAAGAAATATCCCAAGATGGTCCCCTTCGTAGCCTGTTACCAGTCCGGTCAGCAGTTGATCTGCAACTTCATGGAGTATTCCTGGAGTAACGGCGGTGATTTCCTCGATCCCAAGACCGGGGCCGTCATATTCAACAGCCCGCAGAACCTCCAGGCACTGGAGATGATGGTCTCGCTGGTTAAGGACAAGGTCGTGCAGCCCGGCATCGTCTCCATGCTGCTCGACACCGGCCGCGTGATCTTCACCAGCGGCAACGCCATTTACCACCGCAACTGGAACTATGCCTATGGCACCTCACAAGCAAATCCGAAGCTCGTGGGCAAGATCGGTGTCGCGACCACTCCACACTTCCCCGGCCATGCCTCGGCGACCTGCGCGGGTGGGTGGCAATATGTGGTGAACCAGTACAGCCACAACCTCGATGCCGCCACCAAGTTTGCACTCTGGATGGGCAGCGCGCAGGGACAGTTATTCAAGACCCTGCATACGCCGTGGAGCCCGGCCTACATGCCGACCAACACGGACCCGCAGGTGCTCAAGAAGTACCCGTCGTACAATATCCTGGCTCAGCAGGCATTGACGGAACGGGCACGGCCCAAGACGCCGTTCTGGACGAACATGTCCACCATCGCCGAGGCCGAGATTACGAATGCGCTGATCGGCAAGAAGACGGCGCAACAGGCGCTCAAGGACGCCAATGGCAAGATAGAGGCCATCCTGGCCGGCGCATAATCCAGGACGGCCGCGCGATTCCACGCTGAAGTGGGACGGCGACCGGCGGCGATGCCCTGGCGTCACCGCGGCCGATCGCCGTCTCGTGGCCCACGCAAAGGAGCGATGCATGGCTACCATGGGAGCATCCCAGCTCGGTACCCAGGCCGGCGCCGAGCAAGGGCCATCGGCCCGGCTGGGCCGGTGGGCACGTCTGCGGCGTTATGGTCTGAGTCGTCGCCAGCTCGGCTGGCTATTGTTCCTGCCGTCGGTGATCGTGCTGCTCGGCGTGCTCGCCTATCCCGCCGGGCGGACCGTCTACCTCAGCCTGCATACCAGCAGGCTCGACGAGCCCTGGCTCGGCACACCCTTCGTCGGCCTCAAGAACTTCAGCTTCATCCTGCAGCAACAGGACTTCTGGCAGTCCATGCGCGTCTCCGCCTATTTCACGGTGGGCAGCGTGCTGGCCGAGCTGCTGCTTGGTCTGGTGGTCGCGCTGGTGGTCAACGAAGCGTTCCGCGGGCGCGGACTGATGCGCGCGGCCATGCTCGTGCCCTGGGCCATCCCCGCCGTTATCTCCGCGCGCATGTTCGGCTGGATGTATAGCCCGAGCGTGGGGGCGTTTAATGGCCTGCTCAACAGTCTGCACCTTTACAGCGGGCCGA
>JAQBPC010000195.1 GCA_028287725.1 Chloroflexota bacterium
AGCCGATAAGCTGGGTGTCCTTGGCGTGCGAGTTGCAGCGGGACTGGGCCCGTCGGGACACGGTGCCCGCCATCGTTGACATCGTCCTCACCTCGCGCCTGCTCAAAGGCGCCTAGGCCTGCTGCTAGAGGAGCGAACCGGAGACAGCGTTCCTCGCTGGAAGGTGACGAGCGTTATGGACGAGCATCTCGTTCCCCTGCGCCCCGGCGCCGCGGCGCCCGACTTCACCCTGCGCCGAACTCTCTGGCAGACGCTCTCGCTGCACCGGCTCGCCGGGCAGCCCATCATTCTGGCGTTCTTCCCCAGCGCCTTTGAGCCGGTGTCGCGGGAGCAGCTTATGCTGTACCAGGAGTACCTTCCGCAGTTCGAGGCATTGCATGGGCAACTGCTGGGAATATCGGCCGACTACGTGTGGTGTCATGCGGCGTTTTGTCGCGAGGCGGGAATCGAGTTTCCTCTCCTCGCCGACACACCACCCCGCGGCAGGGTGTCTCAGCTGTATGGGGTCTATCGAAGGCCCGAAGATGCCACGGGTCGGGCGCTCTTCGTCATCGACTCCTCAGGCATCATCCGCTTTGGTGAAGTCTATCCAGATTTACTCAACCCTGGAGTTGACGACGTGCTCACCGTGCTGGAGTACCTTCATGCGCACAACGCCTCAAGTCCCTGAATGGGTGTGAGCATCTATGGGAACGGGACACTGCATGACGCACCAACCTGACGGCGTGCCCTCCGGGCGCTTGATCGCTTCAAGCGCTGGTTCTGGCGCCGGATCGGCCTGCACATTTTAGCACGTGAGGTCTTGCGACCCAGCTTCATGAGGGTGTTCGCGGCGCCATCTCCGTGCACGCTCCAGAGGAGATGGGCGAGCATAATCAGGCGCTTCCCTTCCTTCCAAGCAGGATGTCGTCGGTTCGATCACGATCACCCGGTCCCGCTGTTCTCTGGTGAGCGCCTCCACACCAAGGCAGCTACCTTTGAGCTACTTTCGGCTTTATACCCGATACCGCACCTGACCGGTTAGCCACAACGCCCTTGGCGCGTCGTCCGTTGGATGCTACGTTCTATCAGAACGTCACGGTCGATTGCCGGGTCTGCTTGTTCCTCGCGAGCCTCTCGCAGCTGCGCCACGTCGTTATGCCCAGGGGTGCCCGCCGTGTGGCCGATTCGTGCGTCGGGGCACTCGATCAGTCAGGCGCAGGTTAAATGACGAGATGTGTAGCGCAGATACGGCGAGAGGTACCGATACCATGGCCAAGCATCCTGCAGTTGTGCTGCTAAGCGGCGGGCTGGACTCCACTACTGTCCTGGCGATCGCTAAAGAGCGGGGATTTGAACCCTATGCGCTCACCTTCCGCTACGGCCAGCGCCATGAGGGTGAGATCCAGGCGGCCAAACGCGTGGCCGAGCACCTTGGCGTGGCCGAGCAGGTCATTGTCGACATAGACCTGCGGCTCTTCGGCGGCTCGGCCCTTACCAGCGATATCGCGGTGCCTAAGGGCCGAGCAGTGGAGGATATGGGCGAGGGCATTCCCGTCACCTACGTGCCGGCGCGCAACACGATCTTCCTCTCGTTTGCGCTCGCCTGGGCCGAAGTGCTTGGCGCCGATGACATATTCATAGGTGTGAATGCGCTGGACTACAGTGGCTACCCCGATTGCCGGCCAGAGTACATCGAGGCCTATCAGCGCATGGCGAACCTGGCGACCAAGGCGGGAGTAGAGGGCAACCAGCGCCTCACGATCCACACGCCACTGATTGCCCTTAGCAAAGCGCAGATCGTTCGCGAGGGTTTGCGCCTGGGCGTCGACTACGGTATCACCCTCACCTGCTATGACCCGTCAGCTGATGGCAGGGCGTGCGGCGAGTGCGATGCGTGCTTATTGCGCCAAAAGGGCTTTGCTGAGAATGGGATGGCGGATCCGGCACCCTATCAGTCGGACTCCCTTGCCGCCTCATGACCTACACGGTTAAGGAAATCTTCTACACCCTCCAGGGGGAAGGCGCCAATACGGGGCGCCCTGCCGTCTTCTGCCGGTTCGCCGGCTGCAATCTGTGGACTGGCCGAGAGCAAGACCGATCACGTGCGGTCTGTCAGTTCTGTGATACCGACTTCATCGGGACCGACGGTCCAGGCGGTGGTAAATTCGCGAGCGCTAAGGAGCTGGCCGCCGCGGTCGCCGCGGCCTGGCCGGCAACTCGATCACGCCATAGCCGTCCACTTGTGGTGTGCACCGGTGGAGAGCCGCTGCTGCAGCTCGACACCGCGGCCGTGGACGCGCTGCATGCCGAAGGCTTTGAGATCGCAGTTGAGACAAACGGGACGCAGCTTCCTCCTCCAGGAATCGACTGGATCTGCGTCAGTCCGAAGGCCGGCGCCGAACTCCGCCTGCGATCCGGTAGCGAGCTTAAGCTGGTCTTCCCGCAGCAACTGGCGATGCCTGAGCGCTTTGAGGAGCTGGACTTCACCCACTTCTTCTTGCAACCGATGGACGGACCCGTGCGCGAACACAACACGGAACTTGCACTGCAATATTGTCTCGAGCATCCGCAATGGCGACTCAGCTTGCAGACGCATAAGCTGCTGAACATTCCTTAGGTTAGGTAGGTATGGAAATATTCAAGGAGTTCACCTTCGAGGCGGCCCATCGTCTGCCATTCGTGCCCGAAGGCCATAAGTGCGGACGCCTCCATGGCCACTCCTTTCGCGTGATCGTGTATGTGCGCGGCCCCGTCGGCGCCGAAAGCGGCTGGGTGATGGACTTCGCCGATCTGTCGGCCAGCTTCCGACCTTTGCATGATCGGCTCGATCATTACTATCTGAACGAGGTCGAAGGTCTGGAAAACCCTACCAGCGAGGTACTGGCTCGCTGGATCTGGCGGCAACTCTACGCAACGCTGCCCGGGATCGACCGGGTGACCGTACGCGAGACCTGCACGTCTGGCTGCACGTATGCGGGGGAAGACGAATAATGCACGATATCCAGAGCCAGCCGGATACCCGTGGCATCGCGCTTGACCAGGTTGGGGTGAGCGATGTCCGCTATCCGATCGTTGTGCTGGATAGAGCGCAGCAACAGCAGCACACCATTGCTCGCCTGACGATGTCGGTGAGCCTGCCGCATCACCACAAAGGCACGCACATGAGTCGCTTCATCGAAGCGCTCACCGCACACCATGGCGAGATGACCATGTTCACGCTTCCGGTCGTGTTACGTGACCTAAAGAGCCGGCTCGATGCACAGAGCGCGCGCATCGAGCTCCACTTCCCCTACTTCATCGAACGCCAGGCTCCGACAAGCGGCGCGGCGGCGCTGCTCGACTACGACTGCTCGTTTGTGGCGGAATCGCACCTCGAGAGCGACGATTTCGTCCTGGGTGTGACCGTGCCCGTCACAAGCCTCTGCCCTTGCAGCAAGGCAATCAGCGACTATGGGGCGCACAACCAACGCGGACAGGTGTCAATCCAGGTGCGCAGCACGCGGGACGAGGAAAATAAGCCGCGCCTGATCTGGATTGAGGAGCTCATCGACATCGCCGAGGCGTCCGCGTCAGCGCCGGTCTACCCACTGTTGAAGCGCACAGACGAGCGCCACGTCACCATGCAGGCCTTTGACAATCCGCGATTCGTGGAGGATATCGTACGCGAGGTCGCCCTACGGTTGCGTGATGATCCACGCGTGGGATGGTTCAGTGTCGAGGCAGTCAATAGCGAGAGCATTCACAACCACAGTGCCTTCGCCCGAATGGAGTGGACGCGAACCGACGCAGCTCCGAATTTTGAGGGCATGGGCAAGGATGCTCTGGAGCATGAAGTCGTACCGGTGAGCTAGCGCAGTTTTCTGGCCGTCGCCCTGGGCACAGCCCATCCCTCCTGTGCTGCCTCGTAACTACATCCGTACGGCGTCAACGAGCCTACCCTGCTTTGTGCGAGAGCGACACGGTGACGGGCAGTTTGTCCGGCTACGCTGATTGGGCGTTTTTACCTAATTAGTGCAACCAGTGCTCGCCGCGGCCGTAACGCCTCGCGGAGATTGTGGACGAGGAAGCTCACGATCACGAAAAACGATTACGAAATGGTTTTTCTCCTCTGGTGTCTGGTCCTTCAGCGCTGCCGGCATCTCATGCTGAAAGACTTTGTGGTGTTGACACAGGGCATGCGGCATACCTGCATCTCCTCCGCACACCAGCACCAACCCGGTGCAAGCACGGCAATTACGCACGCTTATCGAACGATGCTAAGCGAGAGCGCCGTGGCTATGAAGAGTGCCGCCGGTGGCACAGCGATCCCGCAGGGCTCCGAGCTGATAAACGAGCAGCTGGTGTCACACCTCGCGTTCTATCAGGCGAGAGGAGAGGCCAGTCCCGCGGCCCCTTTCGAGGCGGACCCATTTCGAACGATGATCAAGAACCGCAGTGCCGAGAAGATCCCGCTCTTCACCTATGTCTATCACGAATTCGGTCCCGAGCGCATCGACGGCTGGGCAAAGCTGAGTCGCGAACAAGGTGACTTCGTGTACTTCGTGCTCGGCCGCGTTTTCGTACAGGGTGCCTTAATCGAGTTGAATTACGAATTCAGCGCGCTCGAAGGTCTGGGTGGATGCCGTGATCAGCCTGCAGAGCAATACTATCCTTTCCCCGAGCACTATTTTGCGATCGACCCCGAGCTTGCAGGGTACGTGGGTAGCCTGGCCCGCGCTCGCGTGGGCCGCGCCAATCGCTACCTGGCCTATGGGGCGATGCTTCGTCCGGCGCCATGTGAGGTCATTGGTGAGAGGGAAGTTGAGTTGCACTATTTCCTCTATCACGTGGGGACGGACTTTTCCGAGTACGGGGAGCGGGGCTCGATGACGGTTCCCGCGGTACTGCAATCGGCCTGGCGGTATCGGGACGCGAGCGTCGCCTGGATGTTCCTGAATGTGGCTCTGGAAGATCGCCGGGTCTACGTACAGATTGACCTGCCCACGCTGGCGAACGGGTCGCCGCGAACCTGGAAATTGAACTTCTACCAGGGAGATGACCTTGTTGGCCCGATGGGCACGCTTACCGCATCTCGTCGCATACGTCTGGACCTGCCGGCGCGACGGCCGGTGCTACTTGAAGCTGTGCCAATCCAGACGTGATCGGCCATCGC
>JAQBPC010000205.1 GCA_028287725.1 Chloroflexota bacterium
CGCCGTATAGGGATGCGAGCGTTTGGACGGGACCACCTAAGATGGTCAAATAGAACAGGAAAGAGATTAGCCCGCCAGCGCTGAGGCGACCTGCGAGCACCTCGTGGCCACCGAACCACAGAACTGCGGCGATGCTAATGCTGGACAGAGTAAATACAGTGGCCTCAAAGGCGGAGCGCAGTCGTGCAGTCGCCAGGCCAATCTCGAATGCGGTTTCTACCTGTTCGCCATAGCGCGAGGCCTCAAATCGTTCCCGACCAAATGCCTTCACGATGCGCGGGGCAGAGAGCGTCTCCTCAAGGACAATGTTTGCCTGCCCGTTTCGAGCCTGCGTCTGCTGCGAGAGGCGGCGTGTCTTTCTGCCCACGAGCATGCCGAGGAACGTCATTAGCGGTGCTAGGACGAGGGTGATGAGGGCCAGTCGCCAGTCTAGCAGGAGGAGGAGAACGACAACGCCAATCAAGGTCAGCACGTGTTGGCCGAATGAGACCAGATTCTCGGTGACGACCGTCTGAACGAGCGTGGTATCGGATGTAAGCCGTGACATCAGATCGCCCACGCGGCGCGAGTCGTAGAACGAGATGGAAAGGCGATGCAGATGTTGGTAGAGTTGCATTCGCAAGTCGGCAACAATTCGACCGCCAATATAAGACAGCAGATAGCCCCTCACGAACGCGAAGGCTGCGGACACAATAACGAGAGCAAATAAAAGAAGTGCGATTTGGTTCAGACTTGTTATATCGTGGTGTATAAATACACTATCGGATAGTAGCCGGATGATAAACGGCAGAGCCAAATAAGCCAAAGTAGAAATGACTTGACACAGCGCGGCAAGCGCTAGCCGCCGGAAATGCGGCCTAACCAGGCCGCCGAGCCGTCGCACCAATCGCCGGTTGGCAAGAGTACCAATATTCCGTTTGATGCTTCCTCGCAGTAGTGAAGACGTAGAAGCCGGCGACCAGAAGGCAAGAGCCACATTTTCCGCTTGATGCGGTGGATGTACTACGCCAGAGCGCGTGGGCAGTGCAGTCAATTCACGCCGGAAACGGTACCACATTGGAGGGCGTATGTCTGTAGGCCGCACGCAGGGTGAGGATCAGTTGTACTTGCACGGTACCCTGGTTGTAATTCGCCCGCGTCGGAAGGGCTGGTATCTTGTCCTCCACCCTCGTTCGGCTGCCGTAATCTTCACCGATGCCCTTGGCGCCCATGCGGTCCGTCTATTCCTCCTGGGCCATGGGGTATCGGATATCGCAGTGAAAGTTGAACGGCGGGCTGCAGGTGCGGGTGCCCGTTGGCAGCGCATGGCGGCTGCATTGTACGAGATGGGAACAACCGGACCCCAAGTACCAAATCGGTCCATGCGCTGGTGGGTGCGTCGGGCAGGTACGCTGGCTTTCAGCTCAGGTATGTCGATACTGAGCGATTCGCTCCGACATTTGCCTGTGTGGCTGCTGCGGGGCATGTTCGAGGCAGCCCCAGCAACTCCCCTCGGCAAACGAGCGCACGCCCACCTGCAGCCCTTCATCGTCGCGAACCTGTGCGCAAGCGAATTCGCTGCCCGATCTCCCGATTGGCAACTATACGTGGCAGGAGCGGTTACCGCTGCGACGATCCGCTGCCGCTTTGTAGAGTATCTGATGCTAGTTCTCCCGCAGTCAAAGCTCGGTCATTTCTTCCAGAGCATCAGCAACGAGCGTTCTATGCATCGCGTCGTCCAGGAGCTGCAAACCGATGATGGGTGTATCCTTGTGGGCTTACATACTGAGCAATTCTACACCGCGATATTCAATGTTTGCCGAGCAGCGCCGGTTGCCATCCTCGCCGATATAGCCTTGCACGAGCACAGCATTGCAGCCCGCAGGGACCTCCCCTCCTTGCCGTTTGCGCGCTATGTGGGAAAAGACTCGCGCATGGCCGGGCGGACGCTGATCGATTGGCTGCGTGCCGGGAAAATCGTGTTGCTGGCGTTTGATATCCCGCCTCCGCCTACCTCCTCAGGTACGAAGATCGAGACGGTGTCTTTTCTTGGCCAGGATATAGCCCGCTTCGAGACAGCGGCATGGCTATCTATGCGTACTGGGAAACCCATACGCTTCATCAGCAGCTATCGCCAGGGGCGCCGGCTCATGATGGAAGTCTCCTCTCCTATTTCCCCGGCAACCGACGTGTCACCTACGCAACAAATTGCGTCATTAACGGAGCACGTATATAAGGAAGCTGAACGCTTTCTACATAAGCATCCTGAGTCGTGGCTCGTTTGGAGTTACTGGCACACACTCATCGTTCCCGCACAGTAGATCGAGACGTGATGCTACCCACCGTCCCGACCGCCTCGGACTGGAATATCCAGTTAGCCAAGGCAAGAGGTCTGTCATCGAACGTACTATTCACATTGGGCTAACGAAACCGGATCGTGTGCTCGAACGTCTTCGCGTTGGACGCATCCGCTACGGGTGGCTTGGCGCTTCCACCACGGCTATACATGGTGTTGGCGTGCCAAGCGGTATCAGGTCAGTGGAGTTGTATTCGTCGAGGCGGCCCCAAAGGCCGGTATCACGCATCACCGCTACCCGCGTGCCGGCAAGCAGGCCGAGAAAATACATGACGATCCACGTGCTATGGCTCCCTCGAATTCGGCCCGAAAGCGCTCGAGGCCAGACGATAAACCCCAGCATCTTGAAGATGTGTCCGACAATGATGAGCGGCGCCACCCTATCGCCGCAGCGCAGAAACTTCATATCCTGGGCGCCAAATCCGAAGCCATAGCTGCGCAGGAGCGCTCGGGTGGACATGTGCGCGTAAAGGCGAGCGCCATGATGAGCGACTGTAATCCGCGGTGTAAGTAGGACTGGATAACCTGCAGACAAGTGGCGATAGGCGTAGTCTCGATCTTCAATGTTGAATTTCGCGCCTGGACCGGCATACACATCATATGGTCCAACTTGCATGCAAATAGCCCTGCGCAAGTACATGCTCGCACCCATAATGCTCCCTGCACGCAAGAATGCCAGTCGACCGCGGAGGATACGCCCCTTGCCGATCTCGTGCCCCGGGATGAAGCAGCGCTTCGGATCATGTGGGACGGGCCGTACCTGACCGAATATCAGAGGGATCTCGGGGTGTCGCATGAAGGCGGCCGCTACATCTCTTAGCCAGCACGGCTCGACCGTGCAGTCATCATCGATAAATGCAAGGATCTCCCCTTGTGCGGATCGTAACGCGAGGTTCCGAGCCCGGGTCAGCCCTTTTTCGGCCATGCGACAATACTCCAGGTACGGCAAGCGCTCTCGAAACTGATCTACGAGTATCCGGGTTTCGTCATGGTCACTCTGATCGATCACCAAAACGTGCCAATTGGAATACCTGACCAAACTGAGACTATCTAAACACCGCTTTATGTCGACTGGCCGGTTGCACGTTGGAATGGCGACAGTTATCGACGGCGCCATCATTGCCTTTTAGTGCAGAGTCCATTGCCGCGGAGTCTGCTTTCCATTTGCATTTGATGTACCACCCCTGTGCCGGCATGCCTGGTCTCTTATTCGACCGCGGCAGGTGTCAAAGTGACCCTGTCGTTTCCGCATGAACCATAAGGCATTTCCATTAGGCTCCACTATAGACCATAAATATGCTTTATCACAGGGCGGACGTTTTTCAAGATGCGGTGCAGACGATAGACCGCCAATATTTGATCCGACTATTGGATGTCGCTCGAGCAATAGGCCTGTTCGCCGGCGCGACCCAGACTCCCCAGTCCGCTATTCGTTTGTGCTACCGGGTTCTCGGTCCAGTTAATGTTCCTTATCAACATGATTGCGCCCGACGGTTGGCAGATTGGACCGACGCACAGTTAGGACATGCCGGTACGTGTCCGGCTAATGCATAGATGCGAACATGCGGATGTATCCAACAGCTGGCTGGATACATCTCGGACGGGGCGGCTAAGCGGCGTGGCGGCAGTGTAGGGTCATTGGCCGGACAAGCATGCCATGGCGCCGGGTGTCTGGGGCGAACCATCGTTCGCTCCGTGTAGCATGAGTGTGCAACCATCGCCGGACGGTTGGGCGGCTAGAGAGCGCTCAGCGTTCCTTGGAAAATGTACGCCCACACGCCGGCAGCACTGCTGTGGTACCCTACTTTCTCGACTCCTGACGTTGCACGCACAATCTCGGGCGAACGCGCGATGCTGTACGCAGCGGTTACGTCGAAATGCGCTACTGCCCACGCCGGTACAACACCCTCAGCAGCCGACTTGCATTGGAGGAATCTGAATGCTCCTTTGGATCACGCTAGTCGCCGTGGTATTAATGGGAGCGGCGCTGACTTCAGGAATCGTGGACCGCGCCCCGCTCTCCTATCCGATGGTCTTCTTGCTGCTTGGACTCGTGCTAGGCGGCGGCGCATTTGGCACTATCGCGGTCAACCCACGTACGCCCGCGCTCGATGGGCTGGCCACCGTTAGTCTTTCGCTGGTCCTGTTCCTCGACGGCGTCATGCTCGATGCAACGGAGTTTCGGCGTGAGTGGCGGGTACCCACTCTGGCGGCCGGCCCTGTCACGGCTCTGACGCTGCTTGGCGTGGCACTTGCAGCCCACCTATTCCTCGCACTCAACTGGCTGGAGTCACTGCTGATCGGTGCCGCGCTTGCGTCGACCGATCCCGTGGTGGTGCGCGACGTCGTGCGCGATGAGGGGATTCCGCGCTCGGTGCGTCGGACGCTCACTATCGAGGCGGCCTTTAACGACATCATCGTGCTGCCCGTGGTGCTCATACTCATTGCGGTCCGCCAGGCGTCGCTGAACAGTGTCATTGGCTGGCTTGGCTTTCTCACCAGCTTGCTCGTCTTGAGTCCCGTCGTGGGCTTGGTTGTCGGCGGCGTCGGCGCCTGGCTGATGGGCCGTGCCGATGCACGCTACAGTATCCGGCGTGAGTATCAAGCCATGTACGGGCTGGGCCTGGTGCTCGCCGCATATGCGGTAGCCCAGCTCGTCGGGGGCGACGGCTTCCTTGCGGCGTTCTTCGCGGGTCTCGCCGTCAACTTATTCGACGTGACTCTCTGCGATTGCTTCCTCGATTATGGTGCGGTCACCGCAGAGATGGCCATGCTGCTGACATTTCTGCTCTTTGGCGCGGTGCTTTCCACAATGCTGGGATCTGTACCGCTCCTCGCAGGCCTCGGGCTGGCAGCGGCCACTATTGTGGTGGTCCGACCGCTCGCGATCGTGCTAGTTTTCTGGCGAGCTAAGATGAGCAACACCGCACGCGCCTTCATTGGCTGGTTTGGACCACGTGGCCTGAGCTCCTTGCTCTTGATCTTACTCGTGGTGCAGGCGGGACTGCCGGAGGGGGATCACCTCCTCGCCATCACGGGCTTGGTGGTGCTCGTCTCCGCCATCGTGCACGGCGTTACCGCATCACCGCTTTCGCAGTTGTACGGGCGTAAGGTAGCACAGGCGAGTCCGACATACCCCGAGGAGCGCGAGGGAGACTCGAGCGGCTTGTTCAGCGGGGAGGCTACAGAATTGCAGCGTATCAGCCCAGATGAATTAGCCGCGCGGCTTGCCAGTCCAAAACCACCTGTGGTGCTGGACGTGCGAACGCGTGGAGAGTTCGACTCAGGCGACGGTCAGATTCCCGGCAGCGTCCGCGTGCTGCCGGACCAGATCGCTGCCTGGGCCAACAAAGCGGATCGCACTCGCCCGGTGGTGGCGTACTGTACTTGACCGAACGAATCTACCAGCGCCCGTGTGGCGCGGCAATTGCAACAACTTGGCTTCGACGCCGACGCGCTCGCGGGCGGGTACCGTGCCTGGCGGGCGGCACATCCAGTCGAACCCAAGTCTACCAGCGCGCGTCCGCCAAGCTAAACAGTGCATGGCCCCAAGTACGGCGGATCCGACATTCGATGGGGCAGCTATTACCAACCATGAAATGGCCGAACGGCACTCGTTGGTTCTCAGCATGGCGCGTGTGATGTATGGGCTGAGGTAGGCAAGATGCAGACACGCAATGAGGCCGCAGCCACCCGTCATAACTGAGGGTGCCCGTGGCGACTGCCCTTAGATTTGAGTTTCCGAGTAGGAGCCCCGAGCAGAGCGCCAAGCTCCCCAGCGCGAAGGAGTCATCCGAGGGTCGGACCATCCGCCGAAAATAATGGAGGACACATGGATCTGCATTTCCAGAATAAGGTCGCGGTCGTCACCGGAGCGGGAAGAGGCATCGGGTTAGCGATTACAACTGCGCTGGCACAGGAGGGAGCCACGGTCGTGGCGGCGAACCGCGGCGTGAGCGAGGAACTGACCCAACTTGCCACGCGCTTCGCCGTTCACCCCGTAATCGCCGACCTGGCAACGCCCGACGGCCCACAACAGGTAGTCGACCAGGCGGTCAGCCAGTTCGGGCGTCTCGACATCCTGGTGAATAACGTTGGTGCATTCACCTTCCACGCAGGCGGTTTCCTCTCGATAAGTGATGCTGATTGGGAGCGAACCCTGGCCTTGAACCTGATGACAACGGTGCGTACCACGCGTGCCGCGCTGCCGGTAATGGTCGCGCAAGGCAGCGGCGCAATCGTCAACGTATCCTCGGTCAATTCCCGGCTGCCGGGGCGTGAGGTCGCCGACTATAGCGCCACCAAGGCGGCCATCACCAACCTCACCCGAGAGGTGGCCGAGGAATTCACCGCGAAGGGCGTGCGAGTGAATGCCGTTGCGCCAGGTCCGGTATCCACGCAAGCGTGGATTGGCCCAGGCGGCGTAGCCGACGCGATTGCCCACGAGTCCGGAGGCACGCGCGAGTCCATCGTAACCCAGGCGGCTCAGATGAACAGCATGACCATCGGGCGCATGATCGCCCCCGAGGAAGTGGCGGCACTCGTCCTGTTCCTCGCCTCGGACCGCGCGGCCGCGATTTCCGGCGTGGAATACTTGATCGATGGGGGCATGGTCAAGACGACTTAGCTTGCATGATACCCTGGCATTTATTGCGTTCTCCAGCCACGAGACGGTTGGCCGGCTGGTCGGGTCCGCCGTGGTGGGCTACCGCATGCAGACCAACTTCAAGCGGGCGTCTGCAACAGCCTGCCAACATGGACCGCTATCACCGCACCGTTCCGGGCTATCGATGTGGGCCTGCAGCGGAGCGGCGGGAATGGCAACGGCGATGGCCTGGGACATGAGGCATCTCCGGAGTGCAGGCGTTGTGTTGACTACTTCAGCCTACTCCCCAGAGATGCCTCGCTCATTGTCTGACCTAGCTAAATAACGAGGTTAGATCTTACGGACTTCGCGTTACTTGCTCACCTCGATGGACGGCATCTTGGCCGTGCTCGAAATGGTCACGTAGTCCCACATGCCGCCCTGCACATGCCCCGGCACGACACAGACCATGTACAGCTTGCCCACCTTGGTGGCCTGGAAGCCGACGTATTGCGTCTGTCCCGACCGGATGCCCTGCAGCGCATTTGGTGTCTCGATTGGACCGAGCCCGCCATTGGGGACGATTGGCAATGTCGTTCCCGTTAGCGAGCTCGCCAGACCCACGCTATGCGGCAGCGCCGCTTTGTTGTTGAAGATCCACGAGACCTGCCAACCAGCGGGAATGATGAAGTTCGCCTTCCCCTTCGAGTAGCCGTTGAAATTGAATCCTGCATTGTCGCCAGTTGCCGCCGCGGTGATGTTAATCACCACGGACTGCTTCTCCGCGCTGATGTACTCCCATGGATTGATCTTGATCAAACCGTTCAGGGATGGGACGGCGATCGGCCCACTGCTGGTCATGACCCCTGGAAAGGGCTTGATTGGCGCGCCATGCAGCTTGAACACCGCGAGCGTGCCGCCGGGCGGCGTGGTGGCGGAATAGCTACTGCCCAGGGCAATTGCAATGTACTGCGTTCCATTGACCTCATAGGTGATCGGCGCCGCGCCGGAGCCGAGACCGACATACGCCTTCCAGAGAATCTTGCCGGTTCCGGAATCAAAGGCATAAATGTAGCCATTGTCGGCCGGGCTGAACACCAGGCCGCCTGCCGTGGCCACCGCACCGCCGACAACCGGATCAGGTAGCTGGACCTTCCAGCGGACTTTGCCCGTGGTCACGTCGACCGCGGCGAAATATCCGGTAAGCTTCGAAGCGAAAGCTACCGAGCCTGCAAAGTCGGGCAAGCCGGCCTTGTGCAGGTTCGCTTCACTGATCTGGCCAATCGTGTAAATCTGGCATTCATTGATCCCAGGGATCTACGCCAGGTGGGTCTGCGGGCTGTACGCCTCCGCCGAATACTCGATGCCGCCCAGGTCACCGGAGCAGACCAGCGAGCCCTTAGCGCTGGGCTTGAGGTGCGGCACTGTGTACTTCGTCAGGTACGGCGACTCGGCCAACACCTTGCCGGTTGCCGCGTCGTAAATAAAGAACTTGCCGACCTTATTGGCGTGCCCGACCGCGCGCACCGACTTACCGTTGATTGTCACATTGAAAAGCATGGGCATGGGATCGGAATCGTAGTCCCAGACATCGTTGCAAACCTCGGTATGGCCCCAAATGAACTTGCCGGTGCGTGCGTTGAGCGCTACCGTCGCGTTGACCCAGGGGTTGCAGCCCGGGCGCTGGCTGTTGTTGAAGTCCGGGCTCGGATTGCCGGTACCGAAGTAGAGGATCCCCGTCTTGGTATCAATCACCTGGGGCATCCAGACGTCACCACCACCATGGCTACCAAGTTTCGGCATCCAGCCCTGGCCCGGTAAGGGCACCGCAAACCACCGCCAGACTTGCTTGCCCGACTTGGCATCGTACGCGGCGACGAAGCCGCGCAGGCCTGCATCGCTTTCCTCACTACCCAGGAAGAGCAATCCGTTCCAATAGTTGACGGGCGACGACTCGGAGTAGCCCAAGGCCGGGTCGGCGACCACCGTTTTCCAGAGCTTCTCGCCGGTCGAGGCCTGCAAGGCGATAAGCTGGTTGTCAAAGGTCAGCAGGTATACCGTGTTGTTTGCCACGGTCACGCCACGATTGGCCGGCGCCCCACCGCCGCCGCCCGCGATAGCGCGGGTGAAATCGACCTTGGGGGTGAATTGCCAGAGCATTTTGCCCGTGGCGGCATCGACGGCTCGGACCTGGTCGGTGGCGGTGGTGAAATACATCACCCCGTTTACGACGACCGGATCGGTCTCCCAACCGGACAAGTTAGGCCCTTCCGGCATCGACCATGCGAGTCCCAGCTGCTTCACATTGGAGGTGTTAATCTGCGTAAGGCTGGAAAAGCGGGTATTGTCGTACGAATTGCCGAGCAGTGACCAGTCGACGTTCGGGCCGCTCGCCGCGGCTGAGGCGGCGCCGGCTGGCTGGCGGGAGACCGCCGCGCTGGCGCCACTAGCCACCAACATCGCGGCTAGTATCGTGGCGGCGCTACCTCGAAGTGTAAAACGCATCTAGGTTTTCCTTTTAGGTAAGTGTCAGCGTGCTAACAAAAATTACGCTGGTATTCTCGGTGAAGACGATTCCCTCGGGGACGGCTTCGTCGCTAGAATGCATCTACGTTTGGAAATCTGAGATAGCAGACCCCTTTCGTGTGTGTCCGAATGCGGAACGGATCTGTCAGGGTGCCGGTCTGACACGGAGATGAAATGCTGTGGCGTTAAAGGTAAGCGCACTGGGCGCTGCGTTTGATTTACCGGAGCAGCCAATTGGCTGTACGAGTTAGCCGCCGTCACGAGTGGGGCGCTGAATTAATGTGCGACGACAGATCCCTAATCGATGTTCGATGTCACGGTCGGGCTCACATGTTCCCAAGGCTTACCGTCCATCTAGCGCTGCCTGAATACCGCTTCCGGAATCGTTGACTACGCAATAATTGACCCATCAAGAGTTCGTGTGGATTTTAGTCCATGGTTGTGCCAAAGTCAAGGAGTAAAGTAAGCCGTGAGCACGGAGGAGGAAGCGTGCGTGAGTGACCTGCCCTGCGCGCCAGCGATGGATAAAGGGCCTGACCAACAACTTTTGAATTTTCAGATTGGAGCGGTATATTATGCGCTCCTTTGCAGCTTTGAGCGTTTTGTCGGTTGCACCCTAGCGCGCTATCGAGTGCTATATGCGTTTGGCCATGCGCGGGAACTAAGCCAGGCATGGCTACAGCAGCACTTGGAGTTGAATGCGGCAGCTATCACACGGCAGGTGCAGGCGATGGAAGCGGAGGGACTCGTCGTGCGTCGCGTGGACCCGGCGGACAACCGATTTACCCTGGTTGCGCTCACCGAGAAAGGACAAGCAACAGTCGATACCATCCGGCCCATGGCGCGAGAGTTCGGCGCCAAGTTGCAAGAAGGCTGTGACCCGGAGGAGTTGGCCATTACATCGCGTCTGCTGGAAACGCTTCGACAGCGCGCGCTGAACTTGGCCCCTGAACCACTGAGCAATGCAGTGCCCGCGGTGGAGTAGCAATGGCGTGGGCGGGGATGGATGGTAGGCTGGCAGTTTGTTCCTCGCACGTTGCCGCGCGGCCGCTTGCTGCGGAGTGGAATACTTGATCGATAGGGGCATAGTAAGACGACGTAGGGGCCAGTCGATGAGACCCGGGCTGAGGCTCAACTATGTGGAGGCGGGCCCCGACGTGGTGAGCGGCCAGGGCCCAAGCGGTTGGAAGATCGCACGTAACGGGCACCAGATCGTCGCCTACGACAGATCCAACTTCAGGCTTCCCAGCAGCCACGGTCCTGCGACGCAGCCGCGAGGCGCTGCAGGCCCGTGGTCGTCTACTCAACGTGGAAGTTTAAGAACTGCATTCGGCATTGTGCAGGTGGCTACGCTTCAATGAAGAGGTCGTCCACGTCAAACTCGTCCTCGTACACTAATGGCTGATTTTGTTCCACGGCCTGGAGGAAGCGCCCTTTCTCCTGTTCAGTAAGCAGCATGTACTGGCCGCGCGCTACGCGCTTGAAGGCAGGGTTGGTCAGCCAGGCGGCCTTGTTTCGCCTATTCTTCGCGTCCGGAAAACGAGAGCGCATGTTGATGCAGTAATAGTTGACAGTGGCGTCGAAACTCCCGCGTGAGGACCCCTTGCCGACATTGGGGTACATACGTCGATAAGCGTTGTAAAGATCCGTCAGCGAAACGGGTCGCTGATCGGCATCTATCGCCTGCCCTGCATCGACCACTAGCTCGACCATGTTGCGGCCCTCAACTAGCCCTTCTGCTTCCGCACCTCCGGGAGTTGCCATTGCGTCCGCCAGTGCGCGATATACCGTTCCTAGGAGATGTTTCGGAACCGGAACATGCACAATGTCGGCTTCGGTTGTTTCAGGTTCGCTCATCGTTGCAACCATCTCCTCGTCTCC
>JAQBPC010000266.1 GCA_028287725.1 Chloroflexota bacterium
ATCACACGTACCGATCGCTTCGCCGCCGCTGTCTCGATGTCCCCCGTCAACGAATGGCGGAGCATGCACTACACCACATACTTTCCCGACTTCGACCGCCTATTCCTGCAAGACGTGCCATCCCACGTGGGAGGACCATATGACACGCGCAGCCCGCTGAATTTCGCCGATCGCGTCCACACCCCAACGCTGCACACCGCCGGTAGTCTGGACGAAGCAACGCCTGCCTCGCAGGCGCTGGCATTCCATCATGCGCTGTTGGAGCAGGGCGTGGAGTCCGTGCTGGTGATCTACCCAGAGGAAGGGCACAACGTGCTGCGGTATCCGGCTATCATTGACCGCTGCACGCGCATCGTCGCCTGGTTCGAGCGCTATATGCCTGTATGAGCGCCGGCGCACCGACACATCCGCCCTGCGGCCCAACGGCGTAGCCGAAGGCCAGGCGCTCATGCCAATCGTACAGCAGGGCGAAGACGGCCATGTCCCGCGCAGCGATCCGTGCCAGGAGCGCTCCGTCATCCGGCGACTCCATGCGGGTTGTCATGGGCATCCTCGTCTCCGGTACCGCCTGGCGTTGCTGGACTAGAGGCGGCTAATTGACGCGGGTGGACCCAGGAAGCGGCGCAATAGAGCCTCCAGGTCCACCAGGTGGAAGGGCTTGCAAAGCATCACATCGGCGCCCGCTGCGCGGGCCTCTGCCCGACTTGCCGCCGTCATCAAGATGGTCGCCGGCGGCGCCTCACCCGTCACCAGCGCGTCTGCGTGCAGGGCAGCGATCAGGGCCGCTCCATCCATGTATGGGAGCATCAGGTCGGTGATCAGCAACGCCGGCCGCCAAGTGCGCGCCAGTTCGAGCGCCTGCCGTCCGTGCAGGGCGACCAAGGGCGTGTAGCCCGCTTCCTCCACCACATAGAAGATTGTCTCGGCTAGCGGCTCTTCGTCCTCAGCAATGAGCACCCGCTTTGGCTCGTCTTGCGACTGGCATGGCATCGCGTGGATTTGATTTTTCACGCACTGCCCTCTGAGCGAACGTCGGCCTGCGAAGGGGCGCTCCGGGGTCGGCGGCGCCATCGGACATAGGCGCCGGTTGCCGCCGCTACACCGCTCGTTTGAGAGTCGCTCTGTTGGCGGGCAATGCCGGCCAATACCCCCCGCTCGCTCTCGAACGGCGCGCGCACTTCAATGCCTGTGGGCGCGGTGATGGTGAACTCGCGCAGCGTGAGATCGTGGGCCGAAAAGCGCATCTTGAGCACCGAGATCACCCGATAGAAGCGCTCGCGATAGATCACGGCCTGCAACCACAACACGTTCTCCGCCACCCCCGAGCTCAGATCGGTCTCCAACTCCAGGTCCGCACCGACCAGCGGGCCGGTCTCTTTCGTGAACAACGCGGTGATCCGTCGCGCCTGCAGCGCCGCTACCAGGGCCGACAGGTAATTCGGCACCCGCCGAGCGGTGCTACCCTCGATGACCGCGCGCTCGATGACCGCGATACTGTCCACGACCAACCGCTGCGCTCCTGTACGATCAAGAGTGGTAAGCAGATGGTCGGCCAGCGCGTCGGCGTCCAGCTCGACAGGCGGGTAATGCAGCAGGGTCAGGCCACCGTTGGGCAAAAGGGCAGCGCGCATATCCTGACCCAGGTTAAAGGCATCGGCCTTGGCGATAAGCTGGCGTCGACTTTCGTGGAACCCTAGAAACACCACCGCCTCTCCCGCGCGCACACCCGCAAGCGCGTAGTGCAGCCCGAGTAGGGTCTTGCCCGTGCCGCCGCTGCCGATTACCACCGTGGTGGTCGCTTGGGTAAGCCCACCGGAAAGAAGCGCATCCAGCGCCGGCAGATCGAAGCGCGTCCGCGCCAGTGGCGCTGCCTGTGGATCGGCCGGGTCTTCTGTACCGTCGGGATCGGCTTGCCTGGCGCGTTCCTGCCCCGCCCGCACCACGCGCACCTCCAACCGGGGGGAGACCAGGATGCCTGCCGTGCTGATCTCCAACCCATGGAGCCCACCGAGCGGTGTGGCGCCCCGTGCCTTGACGGCCTCGATGCGCCGCCGTTGTCGCTCATCATGCACACTGAAATGCAGGCCGATAATCAGATCGGCGGTGGTCGCCTCGGGAAAGAACACCGGATCGCGCACCTCGGCCTCTGTCGTAATAATGGTCGTCGCCTTTTGCAGGCTCAATGTGGTGCCAATATCGAACAGGAACTGGCGTGCCGCGTGGGGCTCGGCGTCGGTAGACCGTATGCCGCTAAAGCCGTCGAGCACCACCAAGCTGGCCTGCTCCGTGCGCGCCAAGGCCACAACCTCAAGGCTGGCGCTGGCCAGTCCTGATCGCAGGAATTGCTGCAGGCTCAGCAGCTTCACCCGATCGCCGATCAGATCCTGGTCGAAGAAGTCATAAGCGCGCAGATGTGTCAGGAGCTTGCTGGTAGGCTCGGAGAACGCGGTCAATATCAACACCTTACGCCCGGCGCGCGCGGCGGCAAAGGCTATCTGGGTAGCCAGAGTGGTCTTCCCACAGCCCGGCGGTCCCACCACAATCGCCAGGCTGCCGCGCAGCAAGCCACCGCCCAGCACCAGGTCCAGATTCGGCACACCTGTGGGATCGAGTGGAAGCGCGGACTCCTCGATGATCGTGTCCGTTGCTTCCGATTGCGCATCATGCATACCTGCCGTCCCTCCGATTTCAGCCAACTGTCGCTCCAGGCACCGCCGCGGCGCCGTTACTGTCCACTGCTCCCAACACCTGGGGTGATGCGAGGGGGAGAAGCAGGGCCATCACGGTCCCATGCCACTGGCCCGCCGACTCACCATCTTCTGCTGGAACGCTTCGCTCAATCCACATGTGCCCGCCGTGCGCCGCTACAATGGACCGGCAGGCATACAGGCCAAGACCCGTGCCACGGATGTGCGCCGTCGCCCCGCCTGCACGCCAGTAGCGATCGAACACATGCGGCACCGCTGATGCTGGGATACCCAGCCCTACATCCGCCACCCGCGCTAACACCCATTGTGGCATGCTCCGTTGCTGGCCGGCGGCCTTCTCGCCTCGCGCGTCACTGGAGTCCCCTTGCATCCACGAGGGGAGATCAGGCGACTGCCCGGGCAACGTGTCCAGGGTTTCTATGTGTATTGTAATCGGTCCGCCGTCCGGCGCAAACTTCATGGCATTGGCCAGCAAGTTGTCGAACACCTGGCGCAGTCGGACGCTATCGCCGGCGACGAGCGACGGCACTGCCGGCGCCTTCAGAGTGATTTGGTGGCGGCTGGTACGCTGCTGGGCGTGCTCGACCGCCTGCAGTGCTA
>JAQBPC010000282.1 GCA_028287725.1 Chloroflexota bacterium
AGCAGCCGGCGAAGAAGGGCCGCTCCGCGCCATCACGCTCTACATACTGTTGCTGGAGAAAGGCGATCAGCGCCTGCGCCATCGTCAAGCGTTTGGTGGTGTGCTCAATCATCGTAGCTTCCTCCATGGGCCAATATCCACCACAGGGCTCACATGTCCGTTACCACATTGTATGAAGCCGGCGGAAACTCTGCGCGGCCGCGCCTGATCACGATCGCTGTGCGGCGGCTAGTGTGTGGATGCATACCCGCTTCCCGTGCTCACCGAGCACGGCCACGGCGGCGCGCGGGCACGGTTTGGCATAGGATGTCGATCCCGATGCTCGAACGCATGTCACCGATCAGCATAGCAGGGATGGGTTTGCAATACGCTTGCCGGCGTCACTCCACGGCGGGAGACTGGGCCGCGGCAGCGTAACCACCGGCAGCGACCACCCAGGCCTCGAGCTCGGCGGCGGGTATGGGCAGGCTCATGAGGTTGCCTTGCACTATATCGCAGCCCATGCTCGCCAACACGTTCCATGCCGATTTGTGCTCTACGCCTTCGGCCACGACCTGCATGCCAAGATTGTGGCCGAGCTCGATCACCGAGCGCACAATTGCCGTGTCCTTAGTGCTGCTGCCCATGCCAAGCACGAACGACTTATCGATCTTGATCTCGTGAACCGGCAAATTCTTGAGATAGGCCAGCGAGGAGTAGCCGGTGCCGAAATCGTCGATGGCGATACGGACACCGATTGTCGCCAGGTGCGAAAGCACGCTTAAGGCCCGTAACGGATCCGCCATCAAGGTGCTCTCTGTAATCTCGAGGGTGAGCCTCTCCGGGGCCACATTGTACCGGCGTAGCAGCCAGTCGACGGTATCGGGCAGCTGGGCATCTTGCAAGGTGCGCATGGAGAGATTTACCGAGATGCCAAACGGGTAGCCCGCTTCGTGCCAGGCATTGCATTGGCGTAGCGCGGCCTCCAGCACCCACAGCGTGAGCACGCCGATCAAGCCGGTCGTTTCCGCCAGCGGAATGAAGTGCTCGGGCAGGATAAGTCCCCGCTTGGGGTGCTGCCATCGGACCAACACCTCCACACCCGTAATCTTGCCCTCCGGTAGCGTGAGCAGTGGCTGGAAGTACAGCCGCAGCTGATCCTCCGCCAGCGCCTGGCGGAGATCGCCGGCCAGGGTGAGACGGGTAACGCTGTGGTGATCCTTCACGCTGCTGTAGACCTCGTAGCCACCGCCGGTATCCTTGGCGATATACATGGCCACGTCGGCTCGGCGCAGGAGCTCGCCCGGCTCTATCCCGTGCTCCGGGAACAGTGATATGCCGAGGCTAGCTCCCACGTCGATGCTGTGGTCCTCTAGCATGTACGGCATGTCCAGCAGCGCCAAAATCGTACGAGCAACCTTAACGGCGGAAGCAAAATCGGCGGCGGGCAGCACAACGGCAAACTCATCGCCGCCTAGCCTGGCGAGGGTCGCGGACTCGCGCACCACGGATCGCACACGCGTGCCCACTTCCTGCAGCACCAAATCACCGTAATGGTGGCCGAGTGTATCGTTGACTTCCTTGAAGCGATTGAGATCGAGCAGCAGGAGGGCCGCGGACGAATTCGCGACGCGTGCGGCGTCGAGGGCTTCGTTCAGGCGCGCGCTCAATAGGGCGCGGTTCGGCAGGCCGGTAAGTTGGTCGTGCAACGCCTGCTGCGTCAGGGCTTCCTCTGCCTTGACCCGGTCGACAAATTGGCCCACCAGCGCGCCGATGGTCCCCAGTGCCTGCAGTAACTCGGCATTTGGCGGCAAAATCTCGTCACTGAAGAACTCCATCACACCGTACACGCCGGAGCGCCTGGTAACGGGGAACCAAAGGCCGGCATGCACGTTCCGCGCGGAGGCAACAGCGGCGAACGGAGAGTGTGCGTCCGCCGATACATCCGCGACCCAGGAGGGCTTCCCGTCGGCCCATACAGTCCCCAGGAAGCTTACCCCCGGGCCGAAGGCGACACCCTCGCTCATCGAGTTGAAGCGCATGCCATCCGTCGAGGGGTCATGCCAGGCATACCGGCGGTTGAGGATCTGCTCTCGCGGCTCGTGGCTCCAGAAGGCGCCATACTCCCAGCCAAGGCGCGTACATATGGTCTGCAGCACCTGGGGGATCGCGTCGTCGAGCGAGGCTGCCGATACGAGGATGCTGGTCGTCTCATACTGGAGAGCGAGGCGCTGCTCGCTGGCTCGGAGGGTCACTTCCGCGTCATGGCGATCAGTGATATCGATACCGCTGCAGACGAAATGCGATGGCTCCCCGGCTTCGTCCAATAATACGGTGTTCGACCAGGCAATCAGGCGCCGGCTCCCATCCTTGCAAAGCAAGTAATTCTCGTGGCTAACAGGGTAATCGCCGGCCTCAAGCCGCCGATAGGCTGTCTGGACGCCGTCGAGCTCATCGGGCGGTATGAACATGTCCCAAGTCTGCATGCCCAGCACCTCGGCGAGTCTATAACCCGTGGTGTGCTCGCATGCTTGATTGAACAATTCAACTCGACCCTGCCGATCGTGCACCACCACCAGGCAGCCCGCGGTATTGACAACCGCCGAGCCAAAATCGTGCGCGCGCTTGAGTGTCTCTTCGCGTCGCTTTCGAGCCGTGATGTCGTTGTAGATCGCCACGGCGCCGGTGATACGGTCGGTGACGTCGTGGAGCGGGCTTGCGACGGCCACTGCCCAGCGATCCTGTAAGTCACCCGGCAAACGATAGCTATATTCAAACTCCGGCACGACCTTGCCGGCGAGCGCATCGGCAAATTGCTCAGGATCGGGGGGAGGTGGTAACTCGGAATCGAGGCGATGTGGCCCTATTGCCCGGATGTTGTGGGAACCATCAGAGGCGCCCGATGAAACGGGATCACCAGCAAGAGCGCCGTGCTGTAGAACGACACGCCCTGCCGTATCGACGATGATCACCCCGCAAGGTAGGCCATCGACCACAGCCAGATTTAGTGCTTGGCCATCTACGTCGCCAGATGAAAATACCTCACCAAAAGCGGTTGGTGGATTCATTCTTACCTTTCGCCGGTGAAAGTTGCCCGCATGTGAGCGTACCCGCTCGGCGTTCGCCTTATCCCCAACCGGCTCGTCAGGAGTGCCGCTCCGC
>JAQBPC010000304.1 GCA_028287725.1 Chloroflexota bacterium
TACCCGCGTGCGCCACGACCACTCTCTCGGCAAGCCCGACACCGATCACGCCACGCAATGACTCGTGCCACGGCTGCCATGCGGCCTCGGGGTGCAGCACGCCGGCGACCAGCAAGCGATTCCCACGAATTGCGCCTTGCCAGTGCCGCAGCTCCGGCATCGCGCGCGCAATCCCCTGGGCAAGCAAGGCCACTGCCGTGCCGCCTTCGACACGCAGGGCTGCCTCAAGAGCAGCGCGTTCCACCGCCCGCGCCACGCCGGTCAGCACGGGACGGCCGGCTCGGGCTACACCGCCGCCCACCTGCCGGGCGAAGCTCAGCGCCTCTTGCGGCACGTCGCGCGACCCGAGGATGGCTACAGGATCGCCGTCAAGGAGCTTGAGCGGACCGAGATGCCAGAGCACCATTGGCACCGCCTCGCCAAGCAAGCTCCTCAATTGCTGCGGGTAGCGGCGCTCCCAGATAGTCACCAACTCCACGCCGTCGCGCACAAGCCGATCGATCAGCCGGTGCGCTTGTGGTAAACGCGGGCGGAGGCGTACCATCGGTGCAAGTGCGGACTCCGGTATGCCAAGAATCTCGGCAAGACTGCCAGGGTCTTGTTCAAACAGGTCATGGACTGAGCGCTTCCCCTTCGCATGCCACGCCGCAAGCAAGCCGGCAATCGCCGCGTCATCCTCCAGGGGATGGTCCGACAGGAGCGCCCAATAGACAGCCTCAGGATGCATGACGAGCCTGCTGTCGGACAGCGAGCATCAGTGAAAGTGGCAGGAACGATGCGGACGGACTCATATCAACCTGGATGCTATCATCTTCGATACCGTACGCGACGAGCAACAAGCGCGGCTCGGTCGGCGCGCGACCAGGGGCCGGCTGCTTTCGTACTGTGGGGAGGAACGCCGATGGCCGAAAATAGCGTAGAGCCGATGCAGCAGCCCCCAGTGAAGCCACGGGCTGGCATGTCTCAAATGGCCAGGCCTCTCAGCACTATTTCGGGAACGACCTTCACGAATCCCGAACCTGCTCAAACATTGATTCCAGCCTGGTTTGTCGCCGGGCTGGCGGCAATTATCTTTGGCGCCATCCTGTGGCAGGCAATGCCGTCCCAGACGCCGGAACGCAGTGCAAATACTACGGCGGCAACGTGGATGAGTCTCTGTAAAGGCGCCTGGCAAATCCAATACACCGGCCTTCACGACTTTACCGTGCGTACCATTGGCGATCCCAGCATGATCAAACCTGAATGCGCCCTGCCGATCACGGCCGGTGTAAGCGTGGTTGACATCCACACCTCGGGCAGCGCGGTCGGGCTTCGCAGTGGTCCCGGTAGCCAGGAGATCACGTTGATCCGCGCCGGTGGCACGCTGTCGGTGCCGGTGAGATCGGACGGCGATGCCGTCCTCGTGGATCCCACGGGTCCAGGGAACGTCGAGGTCACAGTCTCCGCGCGCCAGTAGCCGCGGACGCTCTGCTCTGGTAGGGTTTCAGGCCAGCCCGCTCGATGCATACATGAGAAAGCCGGGGAGGCAAGATGCCTCCCCGGCTTTCTCATGGCGCGACTGACCATCATCCGGCATTAATACAGGAACATTGGCTTTCCGACCAGATGCGCAACCTTGGCGCGGTAGGTTTCCGCATCGTATAGCTGCTCAACATCGACGCGACGCACACCCGTGCCGATAAGATCGAGTGGCACGGTCGTGTAGATGCCCTCATGGAGGGCTACCATTCGGCCAGTCTCGCCTCGCAACGCCATATCGGCCGCGATATTGGCGTAGCTGAAGGCCACCATCCGGTCCAGCGAATCGGGCGGACCGGAGCGCATGAGGTAGCCCAACGTCTGGTTTATGATCTCCTCGCCCGTGAGCTCCTTGAGCGCTTCACCCGTGGCCTGGCCAATGCCGCCAAGCTTTCGGTGGCCGTACGCGTCTTCCGGGCCGGCCTCGAAAATGCGGCCGCCTGTCAGTGTCGCGCCCTCGGATACGGCGACGATCGCGTAGTTACTGGGATTGCGCCGCTTGTCTTCCATTACCAGGGCGGCGAGTCGCTCGGGGTCGAACGGCACCTCCGGAATCACGATACGATCGGCATCGCCCAGGTAGCCTGCTATAAGCGCCGTCTCGCCGGAATTGCGGCCGAACAGCTCGACCACGGCGATCCGCTCGTGCGAGCCGGTCGGCGTGCGAAGGTCGTTGATAAATGCAATGCTGCGGCTAACAGCCGTGGAGAAGCCGATGCAGTAATCGGTGCCGAAGACATCGTTGTCCATCGTCTTCGGGATGCCCACGACGGGGAACTTCTCCTGGTGCAGTCGCAACGCGTAGCTCAAGGTGTCATCGCCGCCAATCGCCAGCAGCGCGCCGATTTCGAGATGATCAAGCACGCGCAAGACGTGATCGGTGCAGTCGGCGATACCATTTGGCGAGAATGCGTACTTCCCCTTGAGGAAGTCGGGAAGCTTGTTTTCACGCACCTTGCCGGGGTTCGTGCGGGAGCTGTGCAAGTAGGTACCACCGGATCGGTCGATGGTGCGCACATCTTGGCGGGTAAGCGGGCGCACCCAATCGGTCTGAGGCTCTTTCTTATCTGGGTTGTAGTAGAGCAAGCCGGCCCAGCCGCGCCGGATCCCTACCATCTCGATCCCGGAATCGGTAATCCGGTTCACCGCGGCCTTGATCGCAGGGTTCAGGCCAGGGACATCGCCGCCTCCGGTCAGTATGGCCATCTTCATATTAAGCGCTCCTTAAACAGGTTTTCGTGCCACGGGATACTATACGGCAAATGGAGAATTTTTGGCTGAAATCTTGGCTCGATCCAACTTGATCATGGCGCAGCATCGACTTGACGACAACCCTGGATTGCACGGATAAGCATGCTTGTGCTCACTGGTATACTGTGAGGACAATAGAGATGTGGCGCTGACGAAGAAGAGTAGCCGCGAGCGTACCTCCTAAGCGAGCCGGGGCATGGTGCGAGCCCGGTGAGGGACACGTGGTGAAGGCGCTTCCGAGCCGCGTATATATGAGTGCCTCGCGCTTTGGCGCGGGGAATCGGGGTGGAACCGCGAACCTTATCGTCCCCGGGCCAGTAACAGGCCCGGGGACGTTTGTTTTTTTACAGGACAGGAGATTTGTGATGACAAGCGAGGCAAGTGAAAGCACCAAGCTGGAATTGCCGGAGGGAACCGAGCTGCTC
>JAQBPC010000308.1 GCA_028287725.1 Chloroflexota bacterium
CGCAGCCGCTCGTGCGTGACATCGATGCGCGCGGGGTCGCGGGCCAGGGCCGTCACCGTGTGGCCGGCGGCGAGGGCCTGCCGCATCACGAGATTGCCGGTGTGGCGTGTGGCGCCGATCACCAACACGTTCAGTGTCTTATTGGCGGGCTCAGGGGAAAGCCCATAGTTGCTCGACTACATTGTGGACGTGTTCACGGGTTGTGCCATCGTTCGGTAACTTCTTGTCTGATGTTGGTCGGTGGGACGGCGTATGTGAGTGCGCGTCCCGTATGTTCACGCGTGATACTAGGCTGCGGCGGCGACGTGGTTGTCTTTCGCCTCATGCTGCAAGGCGGTGCGTTTCACGAGGACCGCGCTGGCAAGGAAGCCCAGGGCCAGCAGCACGGCGGCGATGCGCAGGATGTCGATAGTGCCGTCCACGTAGGCGGTGCGCGCAATGTGGCTTATCCCCGGAAAGTACGGCCTGTGCGTGTACTGGCTACCCGCGCCCTGCAGCCCGGCGCTCCCTGCAAGGTCGCCTGCGTGCTGTGCACTGTCGATGAAGCGCTGTCTGAGCGCGGGCGTCAGCCCGGGTGCATTCCAGGCCATCACGCGATCGTGGATATACGTGTTGTATCGGCTGGTGAGTACCGCACCCAGGAAGGCAATCCCCACGGCTATGCCCAGCTGGCGGCAGAGTCCGGAGATGCCGGAGGCCATGCCCGCCAGACGCCGCTCGACTGTGCCCACGGCGAGGGCCGAGATCGGCGGATTCGCCAGTCCGATGGCGAATCCGCCGATCAGGTAGGCCGGCAGCAGCGCCAACCACTGCGTCTGGTCGAAATTGCTGGGCGAGATGCGCGTCATGAGCAGCACCGAGACAACGAGCAGCGCGGTGCTCACCAGCAGGAGCGGCTTGGGGCCAATGCGGTCGGTTAGCCGGCCGGCCAGCGGCGCGCCAATCATGATCAGGCCGCTGAGCGTCAGGAAGCGTATGCCTGCCTGCAGCGGGTCGAAGCCCAGCGTGTTCTGCAGGTAGAGCGTCAGGAAGAAAAACAGCCCGAAGAACCCGGCGCTCACCGTGAAGGCCACGATGGCACTGCCGGTGAAGCCGCGGATCTTGAAGAGGCGCGGGTCCGCCATCGGGTGGGCCATGCGTAGCTCGCCGATCACGAACACCACGAGTGCGACCAGTGCGCCGGCGAAGAGGGTGAGGATGTAGGGCGACGTCCAGCCTTTATCTGGATCATTGCCCTGCACGAGGGCCAGCACCAGGCAGAAGACGAAGGCGGCGCTGGTGAGCAGGCCGAAGAAATCGATCGTGCGTGGGGCATGTTCATCACGGGACTCGGTGATGGCCCAGGCAGCGAGCGCGATGCCGATCAGTCCGATGGGGATGTTGATCAGAAAGATGGACTGCCAGCCGATGTCCTGCACCAGCACGCCGCCGACGACTGGACCGATTGCGGTGGCCAGTCCGGTAATGCCTCCCCAGATGCCGATAGCAGTACCTCGTTCATGGCCGGCGAACGTGGCAGTGATGATCGCGAGCGAGAGGGGCAACATGAACGAGCCACCGAAGCCCTGGACGGCGCGACCTGCGAACAGCACGCCGGTATGGGAAAGGCCGCCAATCGAGATGTCGCCGGAGAGCGCGCAAAGCAATGATCCGAGGGTGAAGATGCCCAGCCCGGCCATGAACATGCGCTTGCGTCCGAAAATATCACCGAGCCGGCCTACAGTAACGAGGAAAACGGCCAGGGCTATGCTATAGGCATTGATCACCCATTGCAGGTCACTGAAGTTGGCATGCAGATCGCGGCCGATGGTCGGTAGCGCCACATTGACGATGGTCACATCGAGCAGGGCCATGAATAGGCCGAAGCTGGTGGCGGCGAGCGCCCACCAACGGCGGCCGGTTGCCGCCGTACCGAGCGAACTGGGAAAAGGCATGGCTGTGGCCATTGGAGTCCTCCCGTGTTGCGTAATGGGGTATTCAGTTGAAGCCTTTCGAGACTTCGCTCTCGGTCCGAGCGGATGACTGCGCGCCGTTACCCGCTCGGACGTGCTGTGTTCTGCTACGCTGTGCTTATGCCACCGCCGGCTGGTGAACACTCACTCATTTTCATTGAGTGTATACTCATACTAGGTAAGTAAACGCTCATTGTCAAGTATCGGGTGTAACAGTGTTGGGAATTAGAGATCGAATTCTTGATGCCGCGGTCGTGGTTCTGCGCGACCTTGGGCAAGCAAAGGCCACGACCAAGGAGATCGCGCGGGTCGCCGGCTGCTCAGAGGGCAGCCTGTATACCTACTTCGCGAACAAAGAAACCCTCTTGTACGCGGTGATGTCGGAGCGGCTCCCGCCCTTCATCCCCATGCTGAACGCATTAATGGCGCGCGCCGGCGAGGATACTCTGCGCGAGAACCTGGAGGAGATCGCGCGGATCGCGATGCCGTTCTACGTGGAGTCCTTGCCGCTGGCTGCCACCGTGCTGAGCACCCCGGAGCTAAAAGATAGCTTGCGCCGTCAGAACCTTGGGCCGCATCGAGGAAACGAGACGTTGGCGGCTTATCTACGACTCGAGCAGCGACTCGGCAGAATACGGTCCGGCGCCAGCGTGGAAGCTGCCGCGGCGCTCCTGCTTGGGGCGTGCCAGCAGCGGGCCATGCATATGCAATTTACCGGCAAGACGCTGAATGCCGAGGCGGATGACGCCTTCGTCAAGGATCTGGTGGCCGCGCTCCTCTATGGCCTCCAACCCAGCCCGTAACCTGGCACCTCCCGCGTGCCCAGTATTGTTACCCCATCGACGGAAGGCAATCACGCACCTCATCGATCTGAGACAATCAT
>JAQBPC010000315.1 GCA_028287725.1 Chloroflexota bacterium
CATACGTCTCCAGAGCTGCAACGCGCACACTTGACGCAGCATATGCAGCTCGCCGCCGATTTGGGACTTCCAATCATACTCCACAATAGGGAAGCCGACGACGACATTTACGCCATCGCGCAGACATTTTCCGATGGCGTGCATGGAGTAATGCACTGCTTCAGCTCCACCTGGGAAACTGCTCTCCGCTTTCTGGACCTGGGCTATTACATCTCCTTCGCCGGCAACATTACCTATCCTAGCACGGGACCCTTGCGCGAGGTGGCGTCACGTATCCCAGCCGATCGGATCCTCTCTGAAACGGATTCGCCATACCTAACGCCTGTGCCGTATCGCGGGAAGCGCAATGAGCCATCGAACGTCGTGTTGACGGTCGAGACTCTAGCGCAATGCAGGAACACGACGCCAGCAGAGCTCGCAAAGCAGATTGCCGCGAACGCTGAGCGGCTCTTTGGCTGGTGACGACATGTCTGATACGAGCCGGCCACGCCAAGACCCTCTGAACACCGTTCAAGCAGAGACCTTACAGGTAGCGCAGTTTCTGCACAGCCTGGGCGCCACGGATGGCGAGTACGTGTACCACGTGGTGCAAACTCTTCTCGAGCGCCCGCAAAAACCGTACAGATCCGGCGTCGCCCTGCTGGTTGCCCGCGCTCTCAGAGATTCGGTGCCGCCGGAAGTTGTGAGATTTGCCGCCGCGGTTCAAGTCGTTGCCGTTGCGGGACTCACACATCGTCAGACCGTCGCCGATTCAACGCTTGTGCCTGCTGAGCAACCAGCGATTGATGCACATCTCGTTGTGCTTGCAGGTGATTACCTCTACGCACAGGCCGCATATATTACTGCGGGGCTACAAAACCTCAAAGTGATGGCTATCCTGGCAGAGGAAATAAAGCTGCAATGCCAGGGGGAAGTAGCCCGCCATAACGGGCACACGGCTGCAGGAGCCTCCGCAGGCTTGTATTCACTGAGCGCGGTCGGCACGGGCTACCTTCTTGACTGCGATCCGGCTCAAATAGCCGAGCTGCAGCAGTATGGCAATGTGCTTGACACCGTCGACGCCGCGGCGTTATCCGGTGTACTTCATCAGGTTAGCACCGCGACATTGCTGCAAGGAATTCCTCCCGGCGAGGCCCGTTCAACCTTGATTGATCTCGTCGAGGCAATTGCTCGCTCGACGCCCGTGGATGGCGCCACCTCAGCTGAAGACGGCGAGAGGTTGGGCGGATGACGAAAAACTCCGCGGACCGAACGGGAGAGACAAGCGCCACGGACCAGCAGCCACCCTCAGCACGGCGCACAGTGCAAGCATTTTCCGCTGGTGGCATCGTCCTGCGAGGTCAGGACATGCAGCGTGAGATCCTTCTAGTAGGACGAGACCAGCAGTATCGCGGCAGCCAATTATGGGCACTTCCGAAAGGCACGCCGATACCAGGCGAGAGTGCGCAGCAGACCGCCCTTCGCGAGGTTCGAGAGGAGACCGGTATCGAAGTGGCAATAACCGGCTTCGCCGGAGTCATCGCCTACAGCTTCCTCGAGCGCGGTACACGGTATCGAAAGCGCGTGGCGTATTATACGATGGTTGCAATAGGGGGAGACACGTCACTTCACGATCACGAGTACGACTTTGTGGCGTGGTTCCCGCTCGAAGAGGCGCGCCATGCGATGAGATATACGAACGAGGCGGATCTGGTGCGCAAGACAACAGAAGGACCAATGCCGATCAAGCCTGGCGATAATAGCCTGTAAGTCGGAGGCGGGCGGAAACCACCTGCGAGTTTTCTGACTTTAGCTCCAACGACCCGACCTAATGGCAAGCGCTGCCTCAAGGCTGTGATACGAGATGATTAGGTCCGCGCCCGCCCGCTTAATACTGGTGAGCACTTCTCGGACTGCACGTTCTTCGTCAATCCAGCCGGCTGCTCCGGCGGCCTTTATCATGCTGTATTCGCCGCTCACGTTATATGCCGCTACCGGTACCTGCACCGCCTCGCGAACCCGGTGAATAACGTCGAGGTAGGATAACGCGGGCTTCACCATAACGATGTCGGCGCCCTCAGCAAGGTCGAGCGAGACTTCCTTGAGCGCTTCCCGCACATTTGCCGGATCCATCTGGTATGAGCGCCGATCGCCGAATGACGGCGTCGACTCGGCCGCCTCGCGGAACGGGCCATAGAATGCAGACGCATACTTTGCCGAGTAGGCCATGATCGGTGTGTCGGAGTGCCCGTGCACATCAAGCGCGCCCCTGATAGCACCGACGCGGCCGTCCATCATGTCGGAAGGCGCCACAATATCGGCCCCAGCCTCAATATGCGAAAGAGCTTGTCGGGCCAGCAGGGGCAAGGTGCGGTCATTGTCTACTGAGTTTCCGTCAAGCAACCCACAATGTCCATGGCTCGTGTATTCGCATAAGCACACGTCCGTAATAATGAGCATCTCGGGGCACGAGCGCCGGATCTCGGCGATTGCTTGTTGGACAACTCCGGTGTCTTGCCAGCTCGAGCTTCCTTCATCATCCTTATAGTCCGGCAGGCCGAATAGCATCACGGCGTTCACGCCTGCCTCGGCCAACGGACCGCACACCTCGGCCGCGGCCTCTACGGGCCATCGCTGTTGCCCGGGCATAGCATTGATAGGCTCAGGCCGGCTGATTCGTGCGTCAAAAAACAATGGAGCTATGAAGTCAGCGGCGCTGAGTCTTGTCTCCGCCACCATGCCGCGAATAACCGGCGTCGATCGAAGGCGGCGCGGGCGGGATTCAGGGAACGTCATTCGATTCTCCAAGCGAAGGTCTGGCAGGCAGCCATTGCTTCGCCGTGGTGCTGCCGGCACTTGCATTCTTGATCTGATTGGCATACAGGCGTTCGAAGTACATGAAGAAGCCTACTCCAATCAATAACATAATTACGGTGATCGATGCGCCTTCCGCTAGATTCGCGCGTGTGAGCATAATGCTGATGGCGCCAAGGGCACAGCTCGCCAAATACAGACTCATCACTGCTTCCCGATGGCTCAGACCGGCGCCGACGAGTCGGTGGGAGAGATGGTCACGACCACCTTGCGACACAGGGACGCCTCTTCGCAGCCGGGAAATGGTCACAAGCGATGTGTCAAAGAGGGGGATGCCCAACACGAAAATTGGCGCCAACAGCGCGACCGCATGCAGGTTTTGTGTGACACCTGTCGAGTAGCCTGCGCGCACGGCAAGTTGCTGGAGCTCCGGGCTTGCGGTGGTCAGGCTGAGCTTCAGTGCCAACGCGGCGAGCAAATAGCCAAGAAACAGTGAACCTGCGTCACCCATGAAGATCTTCGCGGGACTCCAATTGTAATAGAGAAAGCCGAAGCATGCTCCGGCCAGCGCCGCGGTAAGCAAAGCAACGAAGCTTTGGACGGGTAACGCGAGGATGGCGTGCAAGAAGAAGAAGCAGGCCGCAATGCCGGCGGTGCCCACGGCAAGACCATCCATGTTGTCCATCAGATTAAACGCATTGGTGACGCCGACAATCCAGAGTACAGTAATCGGAATTTGCAGCGGAGCGAAAACTTGATGGTTGAAGTGGATGGTCACTTGAGCGGCAACAAGTATGCCGGCGCCTGCCAGCTGCCCTAGTAACTTAAGGAGTGGCGGAAGATTATAACGATCGTCGGCCAAGCCAAGTAACGCCATCAGCGACGCACCGCCAACGACCGCTACTAGCTGCCCGGTAGCTTTCGCAAAACCTGAGTTGTGCTCGAGTGGCGCCACCGCGACGACAAGGATAAGGATAAACGCCAGATATATCGCCACGCCGCCGAGATATGGAACCGGCGACAGATGCGCCTTCCTGCCACCGGGATGATCCACGATATCAAGGCGGATTGCGGCGCGACGTGCTACCGGCGTTGCCGCCAGTGCGGCGGCCATAGCTAGCACAAAAGAGAGCAAATATACGGTCATTGTGTTACAAGGTGGCAGCCATGAGTCGTCGCGGCCGTAAGCATGTTCTGAAGTGCTGCCGCGAGGCTTCCGTCAGGATCCGCCAGCGCACCTGACCGGATGTTCTGCAAGCCGAAGAATGCGTATTGGCCCGCCGAGCACGTGTCATGGAAGGTAGCTCGGTACAACTCGGCGAGTCGTGGGTAGAGCATTTCGTGCTGCGGGGCGTTGTACTTTAATGCCGTAAGCCACGCCTGTTCCTGGAGTCGCGCATACTTCAACGACTCGGCGGATTGGTGTTGGTCGGTGGCAAACTGCGAGTACTTGGCATAGGCGGTGCCCAGGTCGCGATAGACAGCACCGCTCTCCGGGTATAGATTCCGTGCCTTCATTAGATGGTCAAGGGCCTGTGCATACCGGGCATGGGCTTGTGTGGCATCAAGATTCCCGATGGTCATGTCGAGCACACCCCACTCGTCGAGTATGTCTGAATTGTGAGGCGCTAGCGAGGAAGCTTTGGCGAAGTACGTATCCCCAAGAACCAGCTTTGGCACGTCCGGCGTTTTGTAGACGGTCGTGGCCCAATAGTTATAGAGCTTCCCGATATTTCGCGGGTGATCCGGATTCAGCGGGTTCGCCTTCTGAGCTTGAAGGAAAATGTTGAGTGCCTGCTGGAGCACCCCGTCCACCTGTTGAGGTGTCGACGTGCCGTTCTTATTTAATCGCAGGGCATCGGCATATTCTAGAAGTGTCTTGCCCAGGAACAGATAGTAGGCGTCTTGCGGCGGCGGGTCGATCCAGGTAGGCACGGAGTTCAATGCGTCTTGATATGAGGAGATTGCCGCCTGGTAGGTAGCCAACGCCTCCTGGTACTGGCCCGACTTGTTCACTACTTGCCCGGCGGCCACTTCGTAATTTTGGGCAAGCCGGTAGCTCGCATCTGCCTGAATAATTTGCAGGTTACTGACGAACAGGGCGCCGGCAAAGATGATAGCTGCAAGGGCAACGATCGCCGACAATCCCAATATGGCCATCGCGCCGCCTTTCAGGCGACCGAGAACCGCACTCGCCGCATACTGGCCCGCTCGGTCGAGGGCGCGACGCTGGTTCTGCATTGCAGCTCGCGCGCGCGGTCCGAGCTCACGTTGATGTTTTGCTTGACCACCCCGGGTGGCTACAGATTGCTTGCCCGTTCTGTCCGCGGCAACGCGGCCCTCATCCGTGGGCAACGACTCCTTGCCGCTGTCAGTCACCACCGCCCCTGCATATGAACCGGCCGCACCCGCAGGATCGCCGGCGTAGAGCGCTGTCGCCACGGCGGCAATCAACCAGAGCGTGCTGAGCGTCGCTGAGAAGGCGATGCCGGTAAGGCCTTCGACAATGTGCCCAAGAAACGCGGCGAGTAACGCTGCCGCAAATGTCAGACTCCGCAAGTTGGTGCTGCGACGGACCAGATGGATCAACACGGTCGTTGTAATACCGAGAAATGCCAGATAGGCCAACTCCCCGATAATTCCCGAGGTGAGCAATACGTCGATTTCTTCGTCATGGCTGCGATCCGGCGCCGCGTTTGCCAGCTCGACTTTCCGAAGCTCGGTTGGGTAGTGAGGATACCAGCAGAAGATAAGCACTTCCGGTCCACAGCCGAGCACCGGGTGCTCTTTTACCAGCGACAACGAGCTCGTCCAGAGCAATGAACGAACCTCCGAGCTGCCGGACTCGCTAGGTAGCAGGTGCAGGAATCGACTAAACCCCGCGCCCGGCTTGTCCGAGCCGCGGAATACCGTGTTGGTAGCGCCAAACACCAGCACCAGCAGTACGGCGAGCGCCGTCGTCAAACGTAGGAGCCACGTGATGCGCCGGCGTACGGCGACCGCTAGGCCAAACACGATGATCGCGGCGAGCAAGCCCAGAGCAGGCCCGCGGCTTCCGGAGAAGCTAACGCCGCCTAGCTGCAATCCAAGCGCCGCCGCATAACCGGCGGTGGCAAGCGCAGTCCAGAGCTGTTCCGTGTTCGATGTTGTTTCGGCGGACGTCTTCAGGAGCTGCACGATTTTGAGCGAAAGGCGGTGCAGCGTGAAAGGAACGGTCATACAAAGATAGGCTGCCAAGAAAATTGGGTTACCAAGGGTCGAAGGGGTTCGCTGTGCGGTCACTCCATTGCTGGCCCAGATAAGCGGGTCTGAATTGAAGTGCTGCAGCCAACTGTAGGCTGCAACAGGAACGCTCGCAAAGATTACCGCGGTTACCAGACGTTCAATTTGCTGCCAGGTTCGTATGTGGCTGAGAACGAGCAGGAACAGGGCAATGTACGTGAGATAGGTATACGCGCCTTCCAGACGGTCATACGAACCCCAGAAGCTTATTGTGGGAAGAATGGACTGGAGGGATGCGATGACGTAGACCACCGCGAATACGAGTGCGGCGATAATAATTGGACGCCGCCTCAGTCCAGTTTTGAGATCCGCTGAGAACGAACGTGATGCCTGTCCTTCGACGTTCCCAGTCCACTGTGCAAGATAGTAAGGCGCAACATAAATCGCCTTGATAAGGAACAGCGCGACCATCACCAAAACCATGTTCCGCAGCAAGACTATCTTGTCCGGCTCGAAGACGCGATAGTCACGAACGTTGAAGAACACGGGTACGCCGACAATGATGAACAACCATGCCATCTCGAGCAGGCCGTCGATAAGTCGAACCAGCGTGGACGTTCTCGGCATGAGATTCCTGCTCCCTAGCTCTGGTCTGATCTGGTTGTCCACCAGTCAATTGTGCGTTTGATACCTTCGTTGATCCCAACTTCCGCGGTGAAGCCAAGGAGCCGTTCGGCCTTTTGTACGTCGGGCACGCGCCGACGGGTGTCCTCGAAGCGAGGGCCAAAGACCTCCTGATGTTGCTGATGGTGAACGATAGACTTACTGCCAGTCAAGCCGAGCACACGCTGCGCAGCGTCATTAATGCTGATCTCCACCGAGGAGCCGACATTGAAGGCCTCGCCAAGCGCCTCACGACTTTGGCCAGCAAAGAGGGTTGCGCGTACCGCGTCGGACACATAGGTGAAGCTCCGGCGTTGCTCGCCGTCGCCAAACACAGTGAGTGGCTCACCCCGAAGCGCTTGGCTGACAAATCGTGCCAACACGCCGTAGCCACCCGGGTCACACCGTGGCCCGAAGATATTAAAGTAGCGAACCACCGATACTTCGAGGCCGCACTGGCGGTGGTAAGCAAACGCTAGATGCTCGTCGAGGCTTTTGGCCAGCGCATACCACCAGCGTGGTACGGAGGTTGGGCCAATTACACAGTCGCCGTCTTCACGAAACGGCTCCCAGGCGTCGCCCGATTTGCCCTTACCGTAGACCTCCGAAGACGAGGCAATAACTACTCTTGCCTTGGCGACGTTGGCAGCCTTCAGAACCTCTTCAGTGCCACGAACGTTCGTCTCCATGCCGCCAAGAGGGTCGTCGATCACATATCGGACACCGATGGCCGCAGCGAGATGGTAGATGGTGTCACAAGCGCTTGTCAGCGCCTCAACTGCAGCCGGATCGACTATCGTCCCCTCATGAAACGAGAAACGTGGATTGTTGAAATGCGCCTCGATGTTTTCTCGCTTGCCGGTCGAGAGATTGTCGAGTACTCGAACTTCATGGCCCTGCAGCAAGAGGGAATCGACAAGGTGCGAGCCGATAAATCCGGCGCCACCTGTTACGAGAACTTTCATTAGTTCGCCGGCTGGCGCGCTTGCAGAAGCGAGGACATTGCCATGAAAGGGAGAAATGGCCAGTGCCGGCTTGTTGGAGCCGGATCACTGGCGATTCGTAGACTCGAGGGCAATGACAGGACGCGGCTTCCGATCTGGCGCTCCGTTACGCTATTCATTCGCATGAGGCCTCGTCGCTGAGTCACTGTGTCCGATGCTGCTTGTCTAAAAGAGATGGTGCGAGAGAAGCGGCGCGATTAGCACCGCGACGATGTTCAAGACTTTGATCATCGGGTTGATTGCTGGGCCGGCGGTGTCCTTGTACGGATCTCCAACGGTGTCACCGGTGACCGACGCCGCGTGTGCGTCCGATCCTTTCCCACCATAGTTGCCCTCTTCGATGTATTTCTTGGCGTTATCCCAGGCGCCGCCGCCGCTTGTCATCGAAACGGCCATGAACACACCAACGATAATACTGCCTACCAGGCAAGCGCCCAGCGCCTCAGGCCCGAGCACAAAGCCCACAATTATTGGCGCGAGGACTGGAATCAATGCTGGTGCGATCATTTGGCGAAGGGCAGAGCGCGTTACGATGTCGACACAGGTAGCGTAGTCCGGCCTGTCCGTGCCAAGCATGATGCCTGGCTTCTCTTTGAACTGCCTGCGCACCTCCGAAACCACGCCGCCAGCGGCACGTCCTACGGCCTGCATGCTGAGCGAGGCGAAGATGTTCGGCAAAATGCCACCGATGAACAAGCCGACAATCACCTTATAACTCGTGAGATCGAACGGCACGACACCGAGCGACTTTGGTAGTTCCTGGCGGAACGATGCAAAAAGGACCAGTGCGGCGAGTGCCGCTGAGCCAATGGCATATCCCTTGGTTACTGCCTTTGTCGTGTTGCCCACAGAATCGAGCGGGTCTGTTATATTCCGAACCTTCTCATCCAGCTCCGCCATTTCGGCAATACCGCCGGCATTGTCGGTAATCGGACCGTAGGAGTCTACTGCCACGATGATACCCGCCATGGAGAGCATGGCCGTGGCGGCGATTGCGACGCCGTAGAGGCTGCCTACGACGCTAAACGAGATCCAAATACCGGCAACGATCAGCAAAACTGGGATGGCCGTCGCTTCGAGACCAACTGCCAAGCCACTGATAATATTCGTTGCGTGGCCGGTCGTGGAAGCCTTGGCAATGGTTTTGACCGGGCGGAAGCCGGCAGCCGTATAGTAGTCGGTAACCACGACGATCAGGCCCGTGATTGCCAGGCCAATCAGCGCGCAGAAGTAAAGCCCTCCGGACGAGAGGTTGAGATTGCCTCCGACGCTGGCGTTGACCTGGTTGAGGTTCTTGAGCGCGCCAAAGAAGATCGGAATGAACGCGATCGCCGCGAGCACCGCGCTGACGATCGTCCCCTTGTACATCGCGCCCATGATCGCCATGCTTCCCTCGCTGACGCGCACGAAGAAGATGCCGATGATTGACGCCAGGATGGATACGCCACCCAGAACCAAGGGCAGGACAACGAGCTGCTTTGAAATGCTTCCTGGGGCCGCGGTGAACAGCAAGTCTGCTAATACCATTGGCGCGAGCAAGGTAATGGCGTAGGTCTCGAAAAGGTCCGCGGCCATACCAGCGCAGTCGCCAACGTTATCGCCCACGTTATCGGCGATAACAGCCGGGTTGCGCGGATCGTCCTCGGGTATACCCGCTTCGACTTTTCCGACAAGGTCGGCGCCGACATCGGCGGCCTTCGTATAAATGCCGCCGCCCAGACGGGCGAACACACTGATGAGGCTGCCGCCGAAACCGAGCGCGACGAGTATCTTCGGGTCGTTATACACCAAATACATTGCCGTGACACCGGCAAGGCCTAGTCCTACCACCAGCAGCCCAGTGACGGCGCCGCCTCGGAACGCAACGGTTAATGCACTGTTCAGGCCCTTGTTGGCCGCCTGCGCGGTTCGCAGGTTGCTACGTACCGCCACGTTCATGCCGATGTATCCCGCGGCAGCCGAACACGCAGCCCCCACCAGGAAACACACCATGTACTTGACGCCCTCGGAGTAGTTACCGTTCCGGCTGAAGATGAGGAGAATCGCGACGACGACCGCGACTATGGCGACGGTGCGATACTGGCGATTGAGATATGCCGCTGCGCCCTCCTGGATAGCTTTGGCAATATCTCGCATACGCTGATTGCCCTGATCCTGTCTAAGTACCCATTGAACGAGGAGCGCTCCCGCGACGATCGCGGCAGCAGCGCAGGCTAAGGCTACCCAGGGTCCCCAGCTGTCCATACGAACTAAGCCTCCTCAACGCCGGCCAACAGCGGCCGGCCTTTGGTCCCAGACACGAAGATGGCCGGCTTATCGCCGGTCATCTGCAGCCTGAGAGATTGTCACAATGATCCGGGCTACGCACACCAGCCGACTTGCCATGTTTGCAATCCGAGCGATCGAGCATACTTCCCCAGCACCAGAGACAATTGCCAGGCAACCTTCAATCCTGGCACGGCAGGCACATCGCACGAAAGGGTACCGTGCAGCAGTGCGTGTTGGCAAGACTTCTGTTAATTATTATGGGTACGTTCGAACTGGATCGCGAGTCTCACGAGGAAGCAACATGCGAACATCGCTAGAATTCCGACTGTCAACCCAGCAATCATGGTTAATTGTGGTGGCGCCCCATCGATTCGCCACAGGTTGAGCCACCACACATCGTATGTCTGAGTCTTAGGCACCGGATGTGTCGCCCACGCCGGGTGGGAAATGTAGGTGGCAAGCGTGCCGATGTGGTCAAGCAGCGGCGAGTGACGCAAATTCCAGAAGATGTCCGACCCATAGCCGAGCTTCTGTGCCATTCGAAGTCGATCTGGGTAGCTGACAAACTGGCCGCCGACTTGTATGGCGATGCTCGCCGCAATAATCGAGCCCGCAACAATCTTGCGTACTGTCGACTGAGAAACGAGCGTAGGGAGCTCGAGTAGCGACAGGCAGAGCAACGGGAGGACCGGCAGGAAAAAGCGCGGACCCCAAGCGGACCCACCGTACCAATCGTTCACGAACGCATACGGAATCATGGACAAGAGACTCACCGTGACCGCCAGAACGCACGCTCGCGCATTTGAACGGAAGAATGCGGGTAAGGCAAAGGCCGCAAGAAGCAAGAGCGGACAATACCACAGCAAGCCCTTCCCTGGACTGATAAACATCCCCAGCAAGCCAACCCATGGCGTAGGCGATAGGTGGTCGGCCGCATTGAGCCGGTGTCCGTCGTCCAGCAGGCTTCCGAAGCGCACGAGGTTGTACCAGCCTGAAAAGCCGATAGCTATGAGCAATGGGAAGCCAAACCCTATCAAGCCTCGAAT
>JAQBPC010000318.1 GCA_028287725.1 Chloroflexota bacterium
ACCATTTGAGACTACTCGAACCGGCATTCAACACGAGCACGCGTTGTAATTTCATGGCCGGTCACTGACTTCTTTTGTGTCCATAGGTTTCCAGCCTCGCAGTATTTCCAGGCGTCCTTATTTTTGACACACCCGGAACTGAAATCTCCGACGGAGAGCCCTGCAGAAGCACGCTTTCTGCAAGACCGCATCTACAGACTCGCAAGAATGCTCATCCACAATGAAGCTAGTCCTCTGACATGACTATATCCAGCACGCTCGAAAGAGATCTAGACCATTCCATTTGAGTGCAGGCCGGGGTAGTCGCCGCCCATGTCGAGTGGGACTGGGCTTCCACAAGCAGGTATGTGTGCCGGCAGTTTGGTCTACCAGTACACTGCATGCAAGGATAGGAGAGCATCACAATGCTACTTGCTGGCGACGTCGGTGGCACCAAAACAAATCTTGCGGTGTTTGCGTCGGCGGATGACTTGCGTACCCCGCTACTTGAAGCGACTTTCCCCAGTGGTCATTTCCCAAGCCTTGAGGCGCTGATACAGGAGTTCATGTCGCAAGTCAGACTACCTGTTAAGCAGGCAAGCATTGGAGTAGCAGGCCCTGTCGCCGATGGACAGTCCAAGACGACGAACCTACCGTGGCACGTCGACGCCAGGCAACTGCGCGAAAAGCTCCAGCTTGAGTCGGTGCTCCTGCTGAACGATCTCGCCGCTATTGCCAACGCTGTGCCGCTTCTCAAACCGGAAGATCTGCACACTATCAACACTGGGAAACCCCGCGAAGGCGGGGCGCTCGCCGTTATCGCGCCGGGAACGGGCCTCGGTGAGGCGTTCCTTAGCTGGAACGGTACGCGATATGTCGCGCATGAGTCGGAAGGCGGGCATACGGATTTTGCACCGACGACTCCGCTGCAGGTGGACTTGCTGCGCTACATGCAGGCCCGCTTTGACCACGTAAGTTGCGAGCGGGTTTGCTCAGGCATAGGTCTGCCAAATATCTTTGCGTTCCTGAAAGACAGCGGCTATGCGCGAGTACCGGACGACCTGGCGCAGCAAATCGCGAACACTCCCGACCCGACGCCGATCATTGTCAACTCAGCGCTAGAGTCCCGAAACCCAAATGAGATATGCGCTGAAACGCTCAATTTGTTTGTGTCGATCCTAAGCGCGGAGGCAGGTAATCTTGCGCTCAAAGTGCTGGCCACCGGAGGCGTCTATCTGGGTGGCGGCATCCCGCCGCGAATCCTGAGAGTGCTGGAGCCGGCGCGATTTATGTCAACATTCAGTCACAAGGGCAGATTCGCGGAAATGCTCAAGGTCGTGCCCATACACGTGATAATGAATCCAAAGGCCGCACTGCTTGGCGCCGCGGCATACGGCTTTGACATGGCCTCGTAGCTACTTCGCGACGGGTACACCGCACTACTTGTCGGTGCGCCGCGGCCCACCCAGCTGAACACCGGGATCCACGTTGACGAAGGTGTTGAAGTTTTCGTGAAATCGGCCGGCCAGATGTCGTGCCGCCTGGTCGTATGCTGCCGTGTCCGACCAGGTATCTCGTGGGCGCAGCAACTCATCTGGAACTCCAGGCACATGCTCGGGGATGTGCAGACCGAACACTGGGTCGGTCCACGTCGGACAGCCATCGAGAGCTCCCGACAGCGCAGCATGCACCATCGATCGGGTGAGCCCGAGCTTGATGCGCGTTCCCACCCCGTACGGGCCCCCGGTCCAACCAGTATTCAGCAGATAACACGTGGCGCCGTACTGTTGCAGGCGATCACGCAGCATTTCGGCGAATGCGCTGGGCGGGAGCGCTAGAAAGGGAGCGCCAAAACATGCGCTGAATGTGGCTTCCGGTTCCCCGTCCATGTCTGCTTCCGTCCCGGCCAGTTTTGCCGTATAGCCGGACAGGTAGTAGTAAAGCGCCTGATCGGGATCGAGGCGAGCAATCGGTGGCATCACGCCAAACGCATCAGCTGTGAGAAATACAACTGTACGGGCATGGCCCGCCCGACCCTCCGAGACGGCTCCTGGAATGAAATCGATCGGGTACGCCGCTCTCGTATTTTCGGTAATGCGGATGTCGTTGTAATCCGGCTCTCTTGTGCACTCGTTCAACACGACATTTTCGAGAACCGAGCCAAATTTGATCGCCTCGAAGATTTGTGGCTCGCTTTCTCGCCGCAGGTTCACGCATTTGGCGTAGCAGCCGCCTTCAAAATTGAAAACTCCGTCGGCGCCCCACCCATGCTCATCATCGCCGATCAATCGGCGTTCCGGATCGGCGGAGAGAGTGGTCTTACCCGTACCTGACAGGCCAAAGAATAGCGCGACATCTCCATCAATTCCGACGTTTGCCGAACAATGCATAGGGAAGACGCCATGCTCAGGCAAAACATAGTTGAGATAACTAAAGACGCTCTTCTTGATCTCGCCTGCGTACTTCGTACCTGCGATCGTCACAAGTCGGCGGCTGAAATCCAAGATTATTGCTGCTTCGGAGCGCACACCATCGCGCTCCGGGTCACAGACAAAATCCGGAGCGGCAAGGACCGTGAAGCCGGGCGTGAAGTCAAGCTGTTCTTCAATGCTGGTGCGAAGGAAAAGTTGCCGTGCGAAAAGTGCCTGCCATGCGTGCTCTGCTACGACACGCACGCCAAGTCGGTGTGCCGGATGCGCACCCGCCCATGCGTCAACAATGAACGTCTCGCGTTCGCTGAGATACGACATTATGCGGTCTTGTAGCCTGCCTGCCACGGCGGGTTCGATCGGAGTGTTAAACCCACCCCAGGCCACGCGGTCTGCCGTGGCAGCGTCACGAACGATGAACTTGTCTTTTACCGAGCGACCGGTTCTCGGAGCAGTCTCAGCTACAAGCGCGCCTTGAGCTGAAAGTTGCGCGTTCCCAGCGAGCAGTGCGTGCTCGACGAGTATCGGTGTGCTGAGGTTGTACAAAGCTCGTGGCCATTCTCGACTGGAAACGCGATCCGTCGTCGGATGTGTGGCCTTCTTCATTGAAGCATCCCACCCACTTATGCAGCACCCAGCTCTCGCTTCCGGAACGCCATTGCTCCGGAGTCACTGGTGAAATCCTTAGTTCCGTTTAGGCATCTCACCGGACTGCAAGATTTGCCACGGCCTTGTCTGCTAAGATACCGCATCACCACGATGGGACGCATAGATGGGTACTGTACCACGACTGCATCGCTGCGCGCATACACTTAGTCGGAAGGCGCATTCGTCTCGCGTGCTCGGTTGCCGGCGCTCAAAACCAGGGCAAATGAGCTTTATCGTCCCTTGCGAAGGGACCCACACGGCAGGCAGACAGCACCGCACATGAAGTCTGAACCCCGGCGCTGCGATTACTGGCTACCCATCCGCACCTAGGCCGGGATTGCTCGACCGCACGTTGACTCTGGTGAAGCCAGCCGGCACCAAGCCCGCTACAAACCGCGTCACAGGGTCGACGGGTAGCTCTGCCTCTTCGCGTGCCTCTTTGCAAGCTACGGCACGGCGCACGACTTGTCCGCCGAAGTAGCGAAATGGCTCGGCGGGCAGCATTCCCGGCGCACCGCGAACCAGTCCACAGCTGGCCCATTCGTCCTTACGTCCCAGGGCAACTGAGGCGAGGATGCGGCCGATCGCGTACGAAGGGCCGACGCCGTTTCCCGAGTAGCCGCCGCCGTACCAAATAGGAACGCGCCCGTTTAGTCTTCCGACAAACGGCAAGCCGTCAGCGCTGCGATCGACCGCGCCGCTCCACGCATGCGTCACGTCGACACCATGTGTCACGGGCAGCAAACGGCGCATGTCGTGAATAACTTCTCGGCTGCGCTTCACGTCGTAGTCGAAGCGGTGACCAATTCGGCCACCGTAGGCAAGCGAGCCGCCCCCGCGACCGAAGGCGATACGCCCATCGCGCGTCGTGCGATAGTAGTGAACCATCATTCTGGAGTTTGAGATAGACTCGCCGCCAGTCCAGCCGCTTCGGGCCAACGCGTCACCAAGAGGCGCCGTCGCCACCACATCACTCGAAATCGGCATGATGGCGCGTGTGAGCTCCGGTACATTGGCGAGCCAAACATTGGTGGCAAGAACAATAGTGTCGGCCTGCACCCGCCCTAGCACAGTCTCGACTACGCCAGCCTGGCGATCCAAATGTTTCATTGGCGAATGTTCAAAGATGCGAATGCCACGTTGCAAGGCAACCCGTCGCATACCCCGAGCAAGAAGGGCGGGTTGGACCGTGGCCGCCGCGGGCTCGAAAATCCCGCCAAGATGCGCGGCAGAGCCGGTTCGCCGTATCACCTCCTGAGCATCCAGCTCCTGAAAAGGATGGACACCCAAGCGCTCGCATGTATCCTGCGCGGTCCTCCACGAGTCCAGGTGCGCGGTGGCAGTCGCGGTCCACAGCCAGCCATTCTGGAGAAAATGTGCGTCAACACTATGTTCGTCGCAGAATGTCCCAATGCTGGAGACCGCCTCCTCCGAGGCTTTCGCGAGCCACACTGCCTCGTGTTCACCGACACGCTTGACCCGCGAAGCAATCTTGGCCCACCAGGTATCGACGAAGCCGCCGTTCCGCCCGCTTGCCGCGCCCCCGCAAATGTCAGCTTCCAGGACGACGATCGAAGCGCCCGGCGCTAGCTCCGAGATTCGTAACGCCGTCCAAAGGCCGGTGTATCCTCCACCAACCACGCAAACTTCGGCCTTGATGGGTCCATCGAGCCGTGGCGCAGGTACAGGTGGCTCGCTGGTGAGCGCTTCGTGCAGCCACAACGAACGGCGGCTCAAGCCGGCCAGGTTCCCCCGGCTCGATCCGGCGCTTGGGGTGGAGCGGTCAATGGGAGGCGCCTGTCTGGTCATACGCACAGCCACGCTTTCTGCAACTTCAGGATGCCATCCGAACATCACCGCCAAGTATAAGGGCTCCTTACCGGGAAATGCGAAGAACCGGCAAACTCGAGTCTCGCACGCACGCTGCACGTGGTCCGGCCGGAGGCAGGTGACATACACGTTTGGTCACAGCTACGACCGTTGCAACTCTTCCACCGGACGGAGTACGCTAACAAGCGGTCTCGCGTGACCCGACCCCTCCTGTCACAACCTTAGAGCATGATCGGGAGAATAGTATGGCCTCCTATGACGCCGTAATCATCGGCGGTGGGAACCTCGGCCTGTGGACAGC
>JAQBPC010000320.1 GCA_028287725.1 Chloroflexota bacterium
GCCGTAGAAATTCACCTTGCCGCCTTAACCAAAGCTGGTGGCTCGTGAATCTGTACTTGGAGGAGCACATGTGCGCGTGCACGCGTCGTAGTAAGAGCAGTGCACGGGTCCGCAAGCCAAGTCGGTATTGGGAGAATCAGTGTTGCCGAAAGACCCGCATCGGCGCAACGAATCCAAGAAACGTTCTACCGATCCTCACGAAATCAACGTGGCGGAACGCACTCTGATCAGTCGGGCTCGGAAGCTGGCGGAGGCCCCAACGCAGACTGCCGGGGGAGCATCAGTCGACGTGCTGGTCTTCCGTCTGCGCGAAGAACATTACGCGATTGAGGCGCCACGTTTACGGTTGGTGCATCGCGGTACGAGCCTTACTCCGGTGCCATGCACGCCGCCATTTGTAGCGGGAATGCTGAACGTTCGTGGTGAAGTAGTAACAGTGCTTGACCTTGCAGTGACACTGGGTCTGCCAGGCACATCACAGACAGACGCGACCATGCCGATACTTCTGGCCGACCATGCGAAGGCAACGGTCGGACTGCTGGTAGATGAGGTACTGGGGCTTGTGCGCATTGCGCTCGATAAGCTCGACAAACCCTTATCGGCGAACGACTTTGCACTCGGCATCGCGGAAGCAAATATTGTTGTACTTGATCTCGATCGGCTGTTGTCTACCGGTCGTTTTGATGTGCTTGAAGAAGTGGACTAGGGGACAAATAATGGCAATGAGACTTTCGCTGCAAGCAAAGTTGCTGGCCGCATTTGGCCTGGTCATCCTGCTAACCATTGTGGTCGGTGTTATTGGCGTCCGTGAAGCGGCACTAATCAACGACACAGCGGCAGCAATGTATTCTGACGATCTGGTAGGTACGGGAAGGGCAGCGGACCTTGCGCTGGACCTGAATTTGATGCGCATAAAGGTGCTCAAGCACATCGACGCCGGTACTCCTGCCAAGCGGGCACCGCTTTCGAACGACATTGCTTCCCTCGACCAGGCAGTGCACGGGACGATTGCAACTATACGTGCCGCGAATCGGGATGGCGACTTGCGAGCGCCATTGGCCGGCTTCACCGTGGCCTGGGATCGATATACCCAGACACGCGACAACCTGACGCTTTCGGCAAGTCGGGCAGGGCACAGGACACAAGCGTTTAACGCTTATAACGGGCCCGAGCTCAAGCAACTGACGGACGTCAGTAACGCGTTACGCTCATTGATACAGGCGATGCAGTCAGCAGCGCAGCTGACCGATTCCCACAACGCCGCATCATTCCAAGCTGCCCGGTCACTGATCATCGGTGTGACCCTTGCGTCCATTCTTATCGGTCTAACTCTGGCGATCGTTCTCGCGCGACGCATTGGCGGCGCGGTGAAGAAGGTAGCTCGCGCATCGGTGAGCCTGGCCAAGGGTAATCTTGAAGAGCAGCTTGACGTGCATGGTAACGATGAAGTTGGCCAAATGGCCAATGCGTTTCGGGCTATGGTCGTACATCAGCGGAATATGGCTATCGCCGCGGATGCCATTGCGTCGGGCGATCTCAGTAGTGATATACAACCACAATCCGAACGAGACACGCTGGGTATGGCGTTCCAGCGTATGATCGCTCGCCTGCGGCGGATGGCCTCGTCGGCCGACGCAATTTCGCGTGGAGACCTTGGCGGTGTTGCCCAGATGCAGTCTGACCGCGATGTGGTTGGCGAGGCCTTCCAACGTATGGTGACCAATCTCCGGTCATTAGTATTTGAGCTTCAGCAAGGCTCGCAGAATCTCGCAGGTGCAAGTAATGAAATCCTGGCCATGGCCTCGCAGCAGGCAGCCGGGGCACATGAGCAATCGGCGGCAATTTCACAAACGACGGCCACGGTAGCGGAAGTCAAAGCCTCCGCCGCACACGCGGTACAGATGGCGGAAACGGTGACCGAGACCGCGCGGACTGCCAGTGGGATTGCCGTGGATGGCGTCGCGGCAGTGAACAATGCTACCGCCGGCATGGCCGACATACGCCTCAAGGTGCAACTCATCGCCGAGAACATCGTTTCGCTCTCCGAACAGACCCAGCAGATCGGCGAGATTATTACCACGGTGAACGATCTTGCGGATCAGTCCAATTTGCTGGCTCTCAATGCCGCGATCGAGGCAAGCCGCGCGGGCGAGCACGGCAAGGGCTTCACCGTTGTTGCTAACGAGATTCGTACCCTGGCCGAGCAGTCGAAGTTGGCTACTTCTCAAGTTCGTACGATCCTGTCGGATATCCAACGTGCGACAAATGCGGCGGTGATGGCCACTGAGCAAGGCACCAAGGGAGTCGACGCAGGTAGCCAGGTGATCGAGGAGGCGGGGCTGACGATTGACAAGCTGGCCGATGCTATTCAACAGGCGGCGCAATCCTCAGCGCAAATCTCTGTCTCAGTCAGCCAGCACTCTGTCGGCATGGAGCAAATCGCCATTGCCATGAACAACATCAATCAGGCAACGAGCCAGACTCTATCGGCGACGCGAAAGACCGAGCAAGCGGCCCAACACTTGACGACATTAGCGAGCCGTCTGACCGACATAGTCGTGCAGTATCAGCTCTAGGTGTCGCGCATCGTGACGGATCAGGAGAAACGGCGGGAGCAGCTGTGGCAGTCGTTTCGCGTTGAGCTGGAGGAGCGCAACGAAGCGCTACACCAGCTATTGCACACGCTCGAGCAGGCCGATGGAGACTCGCAGGCCCATCTCAACGAAACGTTCAATGCGTTGTTCCGTGCAGTCCACAGCGTCAAAGGGGCGGCCCGAGCAGTGTCTCAGGCGCAGGTCGAGCAGTGGGCACACGCATTTGAGGCTGCAGTCGCAACCGCGCGGCAATCCGGCTCCAAGCCCGGGCCAGACTGGCTAAATGCTGCCCGCGGCGTGGTAGCTGCGTTCGAGCAGCTTGGCGGCACCGAAGGTGGCACGCCGCTTCCTCGGTTCCCAGCGATATTAGAGACGCCGAGCAGCGTCCCTTCCATAGGAATTGGTATCCCCGAAGCGAGGTGCGACAACGAAGTTCTTGAGACAGTAGAAATATCTGATAACGCCGCCAAACGCAGCGAGCTCAGAACGCCGGCAAGCCTGACGTCGACGTCAGCGGCAGGCGCGCAGCCAGGCTCGGACAGTGTCCGCGTGTCGGTTGGAAAGTTGGATACGCTACTGGCACAGGCGGGCGAGCTGGCGGTCACGCACGTGCGCATAGCGCAACGACTTGCCGAGGTTCGCGCGTTACGCGAGACAATGAATCCGTGGAGGCGCGACTGGGCAGCGTGCCGGGGCCTGCGTACTAACCTCCGGCGCGCCTCGGCCACAACGGAGCACCTTGAGGGCAACCACGTCCGCGACCTTGAGGCGCTGCTTCACTTAACCGAGATGGCAGAGGAGCGCTCTCAGCGCGTAATGCGGCAAATTGATGAGCTAGCCTCCCTACTCTACCAGGACGTTGGCCAGCTTTCCCTAGTCTCAAAAGAGATGGAGGCCGGCGTCCTGGCGGTGCGCTTGTTGCCCGTGTCGACGATTTTCGCGCCACTCGAGCGAGTAGTCCGCGACCTTGCACGTACCCAGGGCAAGGAAATACGTCTGGTACTGGGAGGTCTGGACACTGAGATCGATCGCAATATTCTGGAGCAACTTCGCGATCCTTTGCTGCATATGGTGCGGAATGCGGCGGATCACGGTATTGAGCTACCAGACGCGCGACAGGCAAGCGGCAAATCACGATCGGGCACCATTCGCCTGTCAGGCGCACAACGTGGCGGCACGATCGAGATCGAGCTCGAAGATGATGGAGCCGGGCTTGACCTTAGCCAGCTGAGACGGAGCGCCGCAAGCAAAGGCATCATGTCGGACGACCAGGCGCGCGCACTCGACGATCAGGCGGCAATGGCGTTGATGTTTCGAGCAGGCGTCTCGACAAAGTCGTCGACGACGGAAATCTCCGGACGTGGAGTGGGAATGGACGTCGTACGAGAGCATCTGGAGCGGCTTGGGGGCAAGATCACGCTGGCAAGCGTCCCAGGAAAAGGCACAACGTTCACCATTCGAGTACCCCTGACTCTGGCGACGACGCGAGCAGTCTTGGTCGAGCAAAGCGGGCAGATCTATGCCATTCCTTCGGCGATGATTGAACGCACCTCTCGCGTGCGCGAACAGCAGATCGTACGCGTAGAAGGCAGACGCGTGGTCGTAATTGACGGTCATCCCGTGCCGGTAGTGGAGCTGGCGGACATATTGGAGCAGCAAGGAAGCCAGGCAAAAGGACAAGACGTGCCGCAATGGCGACCGTACTTCGTTCTTCACCAGGAGGACGGGCGGGCGGCCCTGCTGGCAGATCAACTTGTCGGGGAGCAGGAAATCGTGGTCCAGCGAATGGGGTGGCCGCTTCGGCGCGTGCGCAACGTGAGCGGCGCTGCGGTGCTCGGCTCTGGCCAGACCGTTGCAATTCTAAATACGTCTGATTTGCTCAAGTCCGCACTGAGGCACCCCGGCGCCGGCGCGAAACAATCGCGAGTCGAATCAAAATCAACGCCGGTTGTGCGGCGACGGCGTGTTCTGGTGGTAGACGATTCCTTGCCTACGCGCACACTGGAAAGAAGCATCCTGGAGGTCGCAGGCTATCTGACGGCTGTAGCGAGCAATGGCGAAGAGGCGCTCCAGATTCTTCGTCGCGAACAGATTGACCTCGTTGTCTCGGATATAGAGATGCCTCGGCTCGATGGATTCGGGCTCACCGCCGAGATTCGCCGAGATGAGAAGCTTCGACAGATTCCGGTGGTACTTGTGACATCTCTGGCGGCGCCGGAACATCGTGAGCGCGGAGCCTCGGCCGGCGCGGACGCCTATATCGTGAAGGGCAGCTTTGATCAGGGTCAACTGCTTGACACGGTGGGCAGGCTGATCGCGTGACTAAGGATTCGCCACTGAGCGGCACGCGAAAGCAGCTACGTGTTCTGGTCGTAGATAATTCGGCAACACAGCGCGGCATGCTCATTAACCTGCTGGAATCCGATCAGGAGCTTAAGGTGGCTGGCTGGGCAGCCAACGGCAAGGAAGCAATCAAGTGCGCGGAGCTGCTCAAGCCGGACGTGATTACTATGGAGTTTCGCATGCCGGTGATGGATGGTCTCCAGGCCACTCAGCGCATCATGCAGCAGACTCCAATTCCTATCGTGATGGTTACTACCAGTTCCTCATCCAACACCGAACAGATCGTATTCGCGGCCATTCAGGCAGGGGTTATGGCCACTGTCGCAATGCCGATGCCCGGTTCCCAGTACGCCCAAGGCGTTCAGGAGCTGCTCAGGACTGTGAAGAGCATGGCCGAGATTAAGCTGGTGCGTCGCTGGACGCCAGAGCGGATCCGCGCACTCACATCAGAATCTGCTGTTCCGGTGGTCGCTTCATCCAATCGTGCGCTGGAAATTGTGGCTATTGGCGCCTCGACAGGCGGGCCGCCTGTGCTGCAACAGATCTTGACGCAGCTTCCGGCTGCGTTCACGCTGCCGGTGCTAGTGGTGCAGCACATTGCCGCCGACTTCGTGACGACATTCGTCGACTGGCTCAGACCACAATGCCGGCTACCGGTGCAGATTGCCGGTGACGGTGTGTCGCTAAGCCGGCCCGGCATCTATTTTGCGCCCCAAGGGCAGCACTTGCGCGTATACAAGCAAACCCTGGCGCTCACATCCGAGCCGCCGATCCGCGGCCACCGGCCGTCGGTCACGGCGCTCTTTGAATCGGTGGCGACCTATTACGGCAAAGCGGCGATTGGAGTGCTGCTTACGGGTATGGGCGACGACGGGGCAATAGGTATGCATGGTCTGAAGAAGGCCGGTGCACTTACTGTTGCCCAGGATGAAGCGAGCTCCGTAGTCTTTAGCATGCCGGCGCTGGCAATCGACATGGGCGTCGTGGACTACGTGCTTCCGCCGCCGGCCATCGCGACCCTGTTGGTCAACTTGGCAGGCTTGGACAAGGGAGCGTCCTGAATGAACATTGATATGAGTGCGATAATCGGGGAATTTCAGGCAGAGGCGACGGAGCACATTGAGATTCTGAATGCTCAACTTCTCGAATTGGAGCGCGACCCCTCAGCAGCCGAGCCAATTCGCAACATGTTCTTATCTGCCCACACTATTAAGGGCAGTGCTGCCATGCTCGAGCTCCATGAGATTCGACTGCTGGCCCACGCTGTGGAAGACGTACTTGCACGCCTGCGTGACACGCGGGACCCGCTTGAAGTCAAGACGGCCGACCTGCTGTTTCAGGCTCTGGACATGCTTCGTCTACTGGTTGAGAATCCTTCGCGGGGGTCAATTGCCCCGAACGCGGCGGTCTCCGCGCTGTGTGACTCCTTGAGCCTGAGTGCAAGCCACAAGATCGTTGTCGAGACACCGAATATGGTGCCATTACCACGGACAGCTGAGTCTGCCCGGGCCCTATTGGTCGACGATTCGCGGACAGTGCGACTTCTCGAGACGATGCAGCTGGAGGATGCGGGATACTCCGTCGACTCTGTGGTGGGTGGCCAACAGGCCCTGGATTTGGCGGTACAAAACTCCTATGACCTAATAGTCACTGGCATCGAGTGTGACGGTCTAACCGGCTGGGAGCTGGTGGCCGCACTTCGCGAAGTACTATCGAGCCGCTCTACTCCAATTATTATGATGAGCAGCGAAGCAGGACCACGGCAGCACAAGTGTGCGCACGAGGCAGGGGTGCATGATCTACTGCGGAAAGGGTCGTTGGACCAACAAGGCTTGACGGCGGCGGCAAAGGAGTTGGTGGTAGCTCGTGGCCTCGCTACGGCCGAGAGGGGCACTACATGAGTATTCTGGTCGTCGACGACAGCCGAGTTGTACGCGCGATGCTGACTGCCCTTCTCAATTCTGTCGGCTACAGCGAAGTTGAAACTGCAGACTCCGTTACGACTGCGTTTGAGCGATTGGAGGAGGTCCCGAGTCAGGGTAGTCCCAGCATTGACTTGATTCTCATGGATATCACCATGCCGGAGATAGACGGTATCGCGGCGATTCATCGAATTCAAGCTGTCTCGGGGCTCCGAGATATTCCTATCATTATGGTTACCGGAAGAGTGGAGCCAGAGAATTTGAAGCGGGCCTTCGATGCAGGAGCCATTGATTACCTCACCAAACCCGTACACGAGGTCGAGCTATTAGCAAGAGTCCGATCAGCGCTGAAATTGAAATATGAAATGGACCAGCGCAAGGCGCGAGAGCATGAGCTGATGCTGGCCCTGAAACAACTTGAAACCGCGAACAAGCTTTTGCAACACGTCTCGGCGACCGATGCCCTAACAGGTGTCGCCAATCGCAGGCAGTTCGATGACGTGCTGGATGTTGAGTGGGCGCGATCCGCGCGAAGCCAATCGTCTCTTGCGATAATCCTGCTCGACGTCGATTATTTCAAACGATACAACGACGCGTACGGTCATCAAGGTGGAGATGCTTGCTTGAAGACGGTTGCGAGCATCCTCATTAGCTGTGTTCTCCGACCTGAAGACATGGTCGCGCGCTACGGCGGAGAAGAGTTCGCAATTATCCTGGCCGGAACTGAGCTATCCGGTGCAAGAATAGTGGCCAACCGAATTCGTGCTCGGATCGAGTCCGTGGAGATTACGCACGCATCGTCCGAAGTAAGCAATTTCGTCACGGTAAGCGCGGGAGTTGCCGCCACCATCCCGCACAAAGGCGATACTCCCGCAGGGTTGATTGAGGCAGCCGACAAAGCACTGTACAAGGCGAAACAAGAGGGTCGAAATCGAGTCCAGACGTGCGCCTGCACCCAGCCGAGCCAGGCCGTGATAGTCACGCCGGCGCCAAATGGGCTGCCAAAGTAGGGTTACCGATCTGGCCGACGCACGGTCAACTGCACTAACCTCTACGTACGAGTGGCGCCGCAAGCCATGTTCGCGTTCCTCAGATTCCTCGAGGGCCGTTGAGCAACTGACTAGGGTGGACTTGCAGGTTGGTCGGGTTCGAACTGCGCGCCCTCATGGGGCTGCGACGATTACTAAACCTTGCCTTCGCCCGCTTGACAGCACAGTAATAAGCGATACGCGACAATCATTGTTGCGAGTGTTTCGGCAGATATCGCATGCAGTTTGAAGGCTTTAGCCGAGACGACCACGGTTGTCATATTCCCGTAATTCGGTAACGTTTTGATCCGATTATGGTTTGAAGGCGTACTATCTTCAGCCGAGAATCTCCAGTACTGTCGGCGGGCACGAAGCCAGGGTGCGGCGGCACATTGCCAGACACGAGATCGGACCATGAGAAAGGAGGGAATAGCAAGTCACGCTGGATTCCGCGCCGCGGTACGCGGCCGGCATTTCATCTGTTCAAATATCGTGAACCGCCTCCGTGAAACCGTCGTCATTTGCCGTTACCTGGAGAATCGGTGTACCGACGATTGCCGCAGGCTGGTATTAGAAGGCAGCATATTGCGACGGCGTCAACAGGCAGTCGCTGACCGCTATCGCATCGACCACGTGGACCCTATCGAAGGAGACCAAGATGGCTAAGCTCACACGACGAGGGTTTATCA
>JAQBPC010000336.1 GCA_028287725.1 Chloroflexota bacterium
TGCCCGATTTGTCAGGTGGTATCGCTGCCCATTCACGAAATCGACGGCCAGCCGGCGCAAATGCCTCAGCCTTGCCCGCTGAGACCATTTGGTCCACCTCGGCCTGGGGAAGCTTGATGAGAAGCGCGCCATTTCTGCGGTCCAAAGAGGCGAAGAAGCCGCCGTTTATCCTGAGACATGGGAGCCCCATCATAGTCGAGCGAGTCACTCCTTGTATGGAGCGCAAGGACTCGGCCAGCTGCCAGAAAAGCCGCTCACCCTCGGCGGCGTCGATCGAAGCTCCAGGCTCTTCACCCCGGCTCGCGCCGCTCGTCATGATAGTTGACCGAGAGCACAGAGTACGTGGTCGCTGCCGGAGTCGTCGCCGACCAGCGCGAAGTCGCTCGCGGACAATATTGAGTGCGCCCCGGGCGAGATCAACTGCCTTTGCAGCTCGATCGCGGCCTTTGTCTCGACGGGAATGAACATCGGCAGTTGGCTGTCAAGTTTCTCGCCGGCCGGCGTCGCCAGAACAAGACCGAACCGATCACTGCCTGTGGAAAGCAGCGCGTGTGGGGACGGCTGGCTCATAATGGGCCTCCCTGCTTGAAACGTCCGTACTATAGTAGCACTAAGGTTCCATGCATAAAACACGAGGGCACCGCTTAAGATGAATCTGCTCGATCGGCTACGCGCAATTGCCCTGGCATTGCCCGAAGTGAGCGAACGGATGAGCCACGGCGCACCGTGCTTCTTTATACGTGGCAAGCGCCCTCTGTGCTACTACCACGATGGGCATGTCGCCGACGGACGAATATCGCTGTGGTGCCCAATACCACCTGGTATGCAAGAGGCCCTGGTCAGGAGTCAACCCGAACGTTTCTTTAAGCCCCCGATGTCTACCAGGGGGACATTCTCGAGTTGGCTGGGCGTGTTCCTCGATAACACGGGTAACAACGAAGTTGATTGGGAAGAAATTGCGGACATCCTCGAGGATGCCTTTCGCTTCGTGGCGCCCAAAACGCTCGTCGTCGAACTCGAAAACAGACAAACTGTTTTATCCTCTCCTGTGTTAGCTCACCTTTACACAGTAGTTGGTAGACTGGACACGGGTGCATTGGACAGGGATTGACTGCCGCTAAGGCACGTAGCTCTGCACCTCCACTGCCACACTTCGCGGGACGGTCTGTTTAGGCGTCATCGACTGTAACCCGGAGACTCTCGATGAGACCACGGTGCGCGGAATCCGAGGAACTCCAGACCAGGGCATGCGCTCGAGCAGCGGAGACCACGCATGGCGGTCGCTGAGGCGCCTTCGCTCGTCCACGCCGCACCCGGCCGATTACGCGTACATCTTCCCGGCTGGTCGGGAACAGGACATTTTGCCATAGAACGTCTGCTCCGCCGAAGCGCGGGCGTGCAGTCGGTCCAGGCAAATCCGTTGACCGGCAATATTCTGGTTCGCTTTGATTCCACAGCTACCGATCAGACGACTATCCTTAACGCGATCCGAGAGGTCGAGCCAGAGAACTTGCCGGAAGAGCGGCCGTTCCCACCCGTGTACCGCGAACGGCGCGGCACACTCGGGCGTGCCCGCATTGCCGTACCTGGCATCGACCGCGACCCAGAGCTGGCGCGTCGCGTCGTCAACCGGCTCCAATCGGTTACGGGCGTCGTGCGCGCGAGCGCAAATGTACTGACAGGCCGCGTGCTGGTGGAATACGAGGAACATCGCACCACCTTAGAGGACCTGCTCGCCGAGGTAAGCGGCCTCGATCTGCCGGAGCTACCTGACGAACATCCACCGGCCTACCCACTGGACCCTGTCCCGATGATCGAGAGCGCCGCACGAGCTGGCGCTGCAGCCCTTGGGCTGGGGATCCTGGTCGGTCTACGGCTATTACGCCAGCAAGAGCTGCCAGGCGCTCGTACCGCCGCTCGCGTAAATTTGGGTATTAGCATCATCCAGGGCTTTCCTTTCGTGCGCAATGGGTTACGCCGCCTCCTCGGCCGAAACATAGCCGATCCACTCATTGCCCTACCCAACATCGTCACGCTAACACTTTCCGGCAACCCGTTCGGTCTATCTATCGCGGAGGCGGGGGCCGTTCGCTTGCTCACCGCGACGCAGGCACTGCGCTCGGCATGGCAGCGATACGAGGACCGAACCGAGACTTCGCCTGAGACGCTGCCAGGGGCAATGATCCATCTCGAGGCCGGTGAGCGCGCGCCACTTGATGCTGACGTGGTAGAAGGCAATGGAACAGCAATGGGATTCGACGGCCTGCCGCTAGCGGTTGTACCAGGCGCTAGAGTTCCAGCCGGCGCACGCCTTTTCGGCGGTCCCTTTACGGTAAGTCTGCGTGGCTACAGCCCATTCTCGCCGCAGGCGCGCCCGGCACCAGCGACGCCGTCGCTCTACGATCGCTACCTCAATGCAATCTCGATTGCTTCATTGGCCTACGCAGCACTTACGGCCGTGGTCACCCGCTCGTTGATTCGCACAATCGAAGCTCTGGTGCTGGTCAACGCCCGCACTGCATTGATAGGAGCAGATGCGGCCGATCTCGGAGCGGAGGCACGGATCACGAGGGCTGGCGTGACTATAGCCAATACTCGTCCGGAGCGCTCGGCCCGATTGCCCGACGTCCTGCTGGTGCACACGCCGCGTGTACTAACCGATGGCTTCGAGATCTCCGGTTTCGCGCCGATTGAAGAAGGGCAAGATGTCACCGAGCTGAGTGACCTGGCAGCCGAGGTCGCCGCCGCTGCGGGCTGGCCTTGGGGCGGCGCATTCCGCCCTTCACACGGAGTTCTGACCGAAGATGGACAATTCGATGGCCGCGTGGCAACCGCCCGGATACGGGGCATGTCGTACTCGCTTGGTCCAACAGATCCGGACGACGCCGTTCCCCTGTCCCTTCGCGTGCAAGGGCCAGGGGAGATTCTCCTGGTATTACGCGAATCTACACAAGAACGTCCGCTGGCCGTTGCGGTCATGCGCCCGCACCTGGCAGCCGGCGTGACCGAGCTAGTCGAGGCCTGCAAGCGCGATGGTGTCGATCTGGCGGTACTCCGTGCCGGCGATCTGGCAGTGGCGCGGGAGATTTCCTCCCGCGCCGAGGTTCACTTGCTCGACGACGGCCCAGCCCTCAATATCATATTCCGCTGGCAGCTTGATGGCGCGGTTGTAGCGTTCCTCTCAGACAGTGCGGACGCGGCTCCCGAGTTTGCCGCCTGCGACCAATCCATAGGGCTGTCCTCGGGGCGCAGCAGCCGTTTCCCGGCCCGTGTCGACCTGCTCGCTCCGGATCTAGGAGCGGTTGCCTCCATTGTGGAGGCGGCGGCCCGCCGCGAGGTGGCAATAAGGGATGCGGTCGCTATGGGTGCGATCGGCAATGTGTTTGGCGCTGTGAGTGGGCTGCGTCGCCGAACCACACTGCGTCGCACCCAGATCCCGGTATACGTCACCTCTCTTGGCGCCATGACCGACCAGTGGCTGCGTCTAAGGGGGGGCGAACGCCCACAATCTGTTCTGACCGGCGTAGCGGAACCTCGCCCATGGCGCTGGGGTCGGATGAGTGAGGACGAAGTGCTCCAAGCACTCGAGACGACGGCGGACGGCCTAACTACCGCTGAGGCCCAGAAGCATCGTCGCGTGGAGCGAATCGTTTCCACACGGGCGAGCCTCTGGTCAGGCCTTCTGTCGGAGCTTACTTCACCGCTGACAGGTGTCTATGCAGCAGGAGCCGCGCTCTCACTCGTAGCCGCGGCGCCTGCGGATGTTGCAATCATCGCAGCTACCATGGCCGTCAATGTTGGCCTCGCGGTCTGGCAGGAGCGTCGGACTGGCCAGGCGGCAAAGGCTGTGGAGCGTCTCAGCGGTCCGACCGCCCGCGTTCGCCGAGATGATGTTGCCGTCACTGTTCCGGCAAATGACCTGGTCACGGGTGACATCCTGCTGCTGGTGGCGGGCGACCGCGTCGCTGCCGATGCTCGGCTGCTGGCCGCCCGCGGCCTGGAGGTTGATGAGGCCGCGCTGACCGGTGAGTCGCTGCCCGTACCAAAGATGACGGAGAGCGGAACGGAATTCAACCGCGTGGTGCTCGAAGGGAGCGATGTGCTTGCCGGCGAAGGTAGAGCAGTGGTCTTCGCGGTGGGCCGCGATACGCTGCTTGGCGCGACCGCCTCGGCGCTGGCAACGGATGCGAGCGGACAGAGCCCGTTGGGCGCCCGGCTGGCGAAGTTGCTGAGCCAAATGCTACCAGTGGCAGTTGGCGGATCTCTACTGGCCGTCTTACCCGGCCTGCTTCGGAGGCAGCCCATCTCCACGCAGCTGGCTATTGGCGTGAGCCTCTTTCTGGCGGCGGTGCCGGAGGGAGTTCCGCTATTGGCGCGCTTCGCAGCAGAGGTAGTGGCACGGCGCCTGGCAGGCCGCGGAGCGCTGGTCCATCGTATCGCCGCGGTCGAGGCACTGGGAAGGGTGGACGTAGTTGCAGCCGACAAGACGGGTACCCTCACGGAAGGGCGACTATCGTTGCGGCTAGTTGTCGGAATGGAAGAGGAAGCTAGACTCCCGGGACCACTGACGGCGGACCTCCGGCAAATCCTCTTAGCTGCAGGGCTAGCAAGCCCGTCGCCTGACTCACCGGCTGCTATGACTGACGCTGTAGACCGGGTAATTCTGCGGGCGGTCCAGCAAGCTGGATTTGCAAGCGAACTTTTGGCTCCGCGTCAGCGCGAGCTCGCGTATGAATCGTCCCGCGCCTTTTCGGCTGCAATCGTAAGTGGCAGGCTCTGGGTGAAAGGGGCGCCAGAAATAATCGCTCGGCGCTGCGCTTGGGTGCAGCGGCAGGGGAACGTTTTCCGCTTGTCCGATACCGACCGGCAAGCACTGCTTGACCGGGCGACGAACTTGGCCGGGCAAGGACTTCGGGTGCTGATGGTTGCCGAAGGGGCTGCCGATAATCCGGTCGACGATCCGCAGGGCCTGACCGGCTTGGGCTTCCTTGGGATCGCGGATCCGCTCAGGCCGGACGCGCCAGATGCGGTGCGGCGTGCGCATGAAGCAGGTATCCACACCATCATGCTTACGGGCGACCATCGCGCTACCGCACGTGCCATCGCCCGGGAGGCCGGCATACTGCACAGCGATCAAGAGGTAATGACTGGGATTGAGCTGGCCGAGCTTGACGATGGCGCGCTCGAGGAGCGGCTGGAGCATATCACCGTTATCGCCCGCGTTACGCCGCTGGATAAGCTACGTGTAATCGAGCGCCTACAGCACCGCAGCCACATCGTGGCGATGACGGGCGACGGTATCAACGATGCGCCCTCCCTTCGACTCGCCGATGTAGGTGTCGCGATGGGCAGTGGGACGGAAGTAGCGCGTCAGGCAGCCGACTTGGTTCTGGCGGACGATGATTTTGCCACGCTGGTTGAGGCACTCGTGGCGGGGAGGAACTACTGGCGCACAATTCGCCGCTCGCTAGACTTATTGGTTGGCGGTAATCTAGGCGAGGTTGGATATATCGTCGGCGCGAGCTTGCCTGGGCTCCCGGCCTTGACCACACGCCAAATCCTGCTGATCAACCTGATCAGCGATTTCCTCCCGGCCACCGCTCTGGTAGTTCAGGAGCCGGAGCATCGCAATCTCGCACAACTATCGCGCGAAGGTACGGCAGCTCTGGGCAAACCGCTGCAAGATGCCATCCTGCGGCGAGCGGCAGCCACCGCCGTCCCATCATTTGCTGCGTATATCCTCGCCCTTAACGTTGCCGGCCCGGCACAGGCACATACCGTCGGCTTTGCGAGCATCGT
>JAQBPC010000342.1 GCA_028287725.1 Chloroflexota bacterium
TCATGATGGCAAAGAGCCTGGCCGCCGAGTGGGCGCCGCGCGGTGTGCGCGTGAACTCGCTGGCCCCCGGTTACATGCGTACCGCCCTCACCGATCAGGTGCTGGCCGGGCAGCCGGGGTTGCGCGAGGCCTGGGAGGAGCTCACGCCGATGGGGCGCATGGGCACGCCGCCCGAATTGCGCGGCTCGGTCGTCTACCTGGCGTCGGACGCCTCGTCGTACGTTACCGGCCATGCGCTCGTCGTGGATGGCGGCTATACGGTGTGGTGAGGCAGGCGTCGCCGGTATTTGGCGGCGCCCAAGCGGCGTAGCGACCGCTGGTTGCGGATTTCTCTGACAACGCCAGTCGCCGGCAGGCCGGCATGCGCGATGGCATCCAGCTCAGCAGGACGCCTTCCTCACTGCGTGCCGAGGTTACGCAGAGCCTTCGTGCTGCAGCCTGCTTGGATGGGGCCCCATCTGGCTCACATACTCTTCTGCCGCCTCTCCCAGATGGCTGAGGGAATGGGTCAACTGGGCCATTTGGGCTTCGCTCCAGCCTGCGAGCATGCCATGCACGGCTGCTTCTGAGCCTGCCCGCACTTCGTGAAGCACCTCCGTGCCGAGTGGCGTGAGATGCACCAGCACCTTACGCCGGTCCTTCTCGCTGTGGGCACGGACACAATAGCCGCCGTCGACCAGATCATCCAGCGCGGCGGTGATCGCCGCGCTGGAGAGGCAGGCACGCCGGGCCAACTCGCCCGGTTGCGCGCCATCCTGGTGTAACTCGCTGAGGTCCTGAATCCCCATCAGCAGGAACATCTGTGGCGGGGTCAGCGGCCCACCGCGCATCTGCGACTTGAAGATGCGGGACAGACGGGGAAAGAAGTTGATCAGGGTCTCAGCGCATTCCTGCGCCGTTTGAGCTCTCGTGCTAGTAAGTTCGGTGTCGTCCATGGGTTTAGGTATTATTGCCATTGCTAATTATCAAACCGCCATCTCGAGGGCGGGCGCCTCGGCCACGGTTGTCGGCGCCACGGCAGCCTGGGCCGCATGGTTGCGGCGGAGCGTAAAGCTCAGCAGGATACCGACCGCGGAAATCCCCATCACAATCATGAGTGTATCGCTGAACGCACTTGCAAAGAGATCTGCGATAGACGTGGGCATCTGGAAACCGTTCTGCGGCACTTTATGGCCAGGAGTCTTCGCGGCTGCTGCCTGGGCTTTCGCCGTGAGTGCTTGTACCTGTGCCGTGGCGGTGTGGAAGCTCGGCCGCGACGCCACTACCGTGGCAAGACCGGCGATGGCAAGTGAGCCAACAACGTTCTGCAGTGCAGCGGTGAGCGAGGTGACACGACTTACCAGATTCCGTGGCGCCGCGTTGAGCACGTGGGTGCTCAGCGGCATCATGACCAGGGACATACCCGCGCCGCGCAGCATCAGCGGCACGATCAAATCCGTACCCTGGGTGGTTCCGCTGAGCCGACTGAGCAAATAGGTGCCCACGGCGACCGAGGTCATACCTACGATGGCCAGGGGACGGACGCCGATTTTGTCGAACAGGCGGCCACCGATGGGCATGAAGACGGCGGCGGTGAGTGCCTGGGCAATCATGACAAGGCCGGTATCGAAAGGTCCGTACCCACGCACCTGCTGGAGGAAGAGCGGGACCAGGAAGATACCGCCGAGGAGCGCAATCTGACATACCCATTGCACGATCACGCCGAGGGTGAAGTCAATGGAACGGAAGACACGCAGCTCGAGGAGTGGCTTGGTGGACCGAAGCTCGACCAGCACAAAAGAAACGAGCGCAATCGCGCCGCCGATCAGACCGGTCAGAGTGTTGGCGGATGTCCAGCTCGTCGCGCCCTCACTCACGCCGTACGAAAGCAGCACGAACGAGAGCGGGCCAAGCACGATGCCAGGCAGGTCGAGCTCACCGGCCGCCTGTGGGTTTACGAAAGGAAGCTTGCGTGTGCCAAGGAAAAGGGCCAGGACGCCGATAGGCACATTGATCAGGAAAATCCAGTGCCAGCTCGCGTACTGCACCAGCCAGCCGGCGAGAGTGGGGCCCAGGGCGGGTGCAAACAGGATGGGGATACCGATGGTTCCCATGACCACGCCGCGCTTCTCGGGCGGGCTAAGCCGGTAGGTGTAAGCCATGCCGATCGGCATCACGAAGCCGCCGCCCAAGCCTTGCAAGACACGGAACAGGATCAGCATGTTGGTGTTCTGCGCCGTCGCACAGAGCGCTGAGCCGATCGTGAAGAGCGTGAGCGCGATAAGGAATAGTCGCTTGGCGCCAAAACGGTCCGACAGCCAGCCGGCGAGCGGGATCACCGCGGCCTGGGCGAGCATGTAGCCGGTAAGCACCCACTGCAGCGAGGGCAGCGTGCTATGGAAGTCCTTTACGAACGTGGGAAGCGCGACGTTCACGGCGGTGGTGTCAAGGATCACCATGAACATGCCGACGATGATCGTCAGGAGTGGCCCGAGGATTGAACGCATACTGAAGGGCGCGCCGGGTGCAGCGCCGAGTGACTGGGTTGCCATGCTGGATCTCCCCGTTCGAGAATCTTTCATTGGTTTGAGTACCCAATCGGTGAAATACTCAATAAGTGAAATATATGGGAAATGAAGTGATTTTGCAAGCCAGTGTTGCCTGTTTTACAGACCCATACCCCTGATCCGTAATCTCCGGCTTCGGTGGTTCAGCCAGATCGTGCCATACCTGGCGCTCCACAAGGAGCATGGTCGGTATAGGCGTACCCCTACGAGCGACGCCAACACCTCGGCCTGAAAAGGCGCTATGTGTGGCCAAAGAGATCTGGAAACCATGCTCTTCAGCCCGCTTACGTCCAGATTTCACTGCCCATTAACCTGGTGGATGGTCGCCCGAGTTGGCGGAGCCGTGCGGGCGAAACAATGAAGCGCCACGCCCGACGCTGCGGCTGCTTGGCACAACGAGCCCTCGCCCCCGCCTCGTATCTGCGTCATCTTTCCCATCTGTGTCATCTGCGTTTCTGGATGACGAGGATCCGCGAGGTTTAGGGGGCTGAGGCTTTCTTTTGCATCCGCTTCGCTTGCCGCGTTCAATGCCGGCATGTACGACATGGTGAGGCATGGTCGTTAGGTCAACAGCACGCATCGCGCCATCGTCTGGCAGCAGATGGCTCCGTCCCGCCACCGATCCACTGGCCCACCGGCAGCGGCGGGCCTGCCTGGGCCTGCCGGCACGGGCGACTCAGCGAAGCGCCAGGGCCTCACGCAGGATCGCCACTTTCCGCGGATCCTTTTCCTCGTCGACAGATGCGGCAACCGCGGCGATCAGCTCGGGGTCACGGCTGGACAGCGCGGCGGTGACGAACCAGCGGTAGAGATCGAACAGCTTCGTATCCCGCATGAACTCCAATACCATCGGCTGGAACACGCGCCGCTCGGGGTGCGACAGCAACAGCTCAAACAGGCCGAGCACTTCGATCTCGTGCGGGGATTGGATGTAGCGATCGACTAACGGCTGTAGCACGGAGAGCGGAACGCCAACCAGGTACCGGAGACATTCCGCCGTGATCTCGTGCAGCGGCGCACCGGCTTGGCACACGTAGGTGTAGAGCGGCAGCCACTGCTCTTGCGAGGCCAGCACCTGGACGGCGGTGACCGCTGGCTCCCCAGAGAGTTCCGAGGTGCGCTTGTCGATCAGCAGGCGCGCGGCGTGGAAGCCGGCGAGCCGATCGTCGACTTCGTTGAGCACTACCAACGCGGTGGCTCGAAGTCCGGCCGCTACCTCCACTGGCCCGGGTGGCAAGAATTCATAGTTCGTGGCGGCGCGCTCCAGCAGCGCCGCATCTTCGCGTTGAGCGACGGGGCGCAGCGCGTGGAGCAACGCTACCCGGCGATGGCAGCCGGCATCTTGGCGGCTATCCGGCTCCTCGCA
>JAQBPC010000347.1 GCA_028287725.1 Chloroflexota bacterium
CGAGACCCAGCCGGGGTTGCGCATTCCGGTGGCTATTAACGGATTCGAGATAGCCGTTCGCGCCATCCTTGGCCAGCAGATCTCGGTAGCCGGCGCCCGTACGTTGGCGGCGCGCCTGGTAGCCAAGCTAGGCGAGCCGCTCGCGGCGCCGCGCGGCGGACTTACCCACTACTTTCCCACGGCCGCGGCGGTGGCGGATGCGGATCTCGCGGGGATCGGTCTCACCGGCGCACGGATCGCCAGTCTGCGCGCCCTGGCCCGGGCCGTAGCCGCCGGTGAGATCGTGCTGGAGCGCACCGCCGACCGGCAGGAGACCACCGAGCGTTTACTGGCACTGCCCGGAGTCGGACCCTGGACCGCGTCGTATATCGCGTTGCGCGCTCTGGGCGACCCCGATGCCTTCCCGGCAGCGGACCTCGGGCTGCGGCGGGCTCTCGAACGCTTGGGCAGGCCTGCCGACGCGAGAAGCATCGTGGCAATGGCGGAGGCATGGCGCCCCTGGCGGGGCTACGCGACCCTTCACTTGTGGACAAGCTTAGCGAATCAAGGAGCAAAGCCGTGAGACTCTACAGCACATCCGTATCGACGCCGGTTGGCCCGTTCATGCTGCTGGCCGGTGACGACGGCATCTATGCCGCGGGCTTCACCACGCAACCGAGCGAGCTTCTGTCGTTGCTCAGTCCCGGGTCCCGAGAAGCCGAGGTGAAAGCGTGCGCGGACTTGAGCGAGCACTCGCGCGCGGTCGCAGCCTATTTCGGGGGTGAGATCGCGGCCATCGACGAGATACCAGTCGTTCAGCAGGCGACTCCGTACTTGCTCGCCGCGTGGGCCGCGTTGCGCGATATCCCTGCCGGCGCACCGATTAGCTATCGCGAGCTGGCGGCACGGCTCGGCAACGCGGCGGCGCCGCGCGCGGCGGGCTCGGCCTGCGGGCGGAACACCGTGGCCGTGATCGTGCCGTGCCATCGCGTGTTGCGGACCGATGGCGGGCTCGGCGGCTTCGGGTGGGGGCTGCCGGTGAAGCGCTGGTTGATGCAGCATGAGGCTGGGGCGGCGCAGTCGAAGGGCCTGTAAGTGGTCGTGAAGTCGGTAAACGATTTTTGCCTCGACCGGAACCTGCCTTCCTCATGGAATGGCTCACAGAGCATACCGGAAGGTCAGGCCCGGGCGTGCCGTCGGCGGCTGGGCTAAGGCCGCGAGCAGCATAGGCATTGCCCGGTACAGCTCACGCTGCCAATACGGCCAGGTATGCGTGCCGTTGCCGTAGTTGTCGACCACCGCGGGGATGTGTGCCGCGTGCAACGCAGCGACCATCGTGACGAAACTGGGGTGGACGGTCTGCTCGATTGAGTCCGGGCTGCTCAGGTGGTTGCTATCGAGTGGACCGGGATTCCCGTTACCCGAGCTCAAGAATAGGCGAATGCCGCGAAGATTCGCCACCAGATCGATGGGACTGTGCGCCCGTATCGACAAGGTTGTGTGGATACCAAACGCGGCCTGGACACCCGGCAGGCCAAGGAACGCCTCGGGATTGAGTGCCCCGCTGAACGAGGCGGCTGCCACGAATAAATCGGGGTGGCGGGCCGCATAAGAGAATGCGCCGAAGCCGCCCATGGAGAGACCGGCGATGGCCCGCCCATGGCGAGTGGCAATGGTGCGGTAGTTGCGATCGATGTACGGGATCAATTCATTGATGTGGTAGGTTTCCCAGCGCGGGCCTACGGTCAACGGATCCGCATACCAGCCATCATCGCCGTCCGGCATTACGACGATCAGCGGCAATCCTCGGGCGAACCGCGCGATGTCGGTGTTCCGCAACCAATCGGAATGGGAGCCGCCGGAGCCGTGCAGAAGATACAGCACGGGAAAGCGCTGGGTGCTCGTGGAGTAACCGGTTGGCAGCAATACGTCGACGTGTGTGACGCTTCCAAGCGCCTGGCTTTCGAGGGTGAGTCTGCGCAATGCGGTGGTCAAGTGGTTGAGCGTGATACTGCGTGGGGCGGAGAGCAGCAGCAAAAGAAAAAACAGGAATGCGAATACACGCACTCTAAACGAGCCCGCCATCACGCCGCACGGCCCTTTTCGCTCAGTCGAGCACTATATCACGATAGAAGGCATTGGCCACGCGCGATTTTCACCGGTTCGTGACGAGTCCCGGTGGGCGTGCACAGCGGCGTTAGACTGTTGTCGAGCAACTCACCGAGGCGACGCCGTACCCAATCCGGCAATGCTACCGCGTTGTAGACCATCCGTCGCTCAACACATGTGAACGTGTTACCATTCGCGCGGATGGACCATTTCCGAGCGCCGAGCCGGGTCCCATGTGCAGCGTCGACTACGTCACGGACAGCGCGGACGCGCGGCCTGCATACGCAAACAGAGGGAGACACGTGGCGAGGGATGCCGCCGGTGATCCTCGATTTGCCGTACCGCGCGAGCACTGAGCCGCCGCCGGCCCACGTCGATGCCGAGACGCCGAGCGACATGCCGACGGTGGTGCTGACCGCGCGTGTGCCGGGCCACTGCTGGGACCACGGACTGCACCTGCAGAGGGCGCAGCGCCTGAAGGCCGCCCTGCACTTACCGCCCCAACCATCCATCCCAGCCCGGCGCGCGCGATGACCGCCGCGCAGGGACATTCCAGGAGGGGTACCTACTCGTGAAGCAGCATTCCGAAGTCCCAGCCGGCCCGCGCGTGTCGCGCGGCTGGGGTGGCCTTTTGGGCAGGCGGGACGGCGAACCGCCGGGACGACACCGCGACACACGGCGGGGGGCCGCCCATGTCTGAGCCCCTGGCGACGCTGCTGCGACTGCTGGCGGTGGTGGTGCTGATCGGCCTGAATGGTTTCTTCGTTGCCACCGAGTTCGCCTTGGTCGCCATGCGCCGCACGCGCATAGACGAGCTGGTCGATCGGGGGGTCGCCGGCGCCGTGAGGGTGCGTCGTGCGCAGAGCGATCTCAACCGTTTCATCGCGGCCACCCAGCTGGGCATTACGATGGCTTCGCTGGGCCTGGGCTGGCTGGGCGAGCCTGCCGTGGCCGGGCTGCTCCAGGGCGTCCTGGGCTGGATCCCCGGCGCGGTGCAGCCGCAGGTGGTGGCCGGCGTCATCGCTTTCGTGCTGATCACCGGCCTGCACATCGTCTTCGGCGAGCTGGCGCCCAAGTCGATCGCGCTGACGCGGCCTGAGCGCACCGCCCTGGTGGTCGTGACCCCCACCTCGCTATTTCTGGCTGCCTTCCGCCCGGCCATCGCGCTGCTGAACAGCGCAGGGGCCGCGGTGGTGCGCCTGCTGGGGATAGCTCCGCCGGCTGGGTTCGAGGCCAGCCTGCACTCGCCGGAGGAGATCGAGCAGTTGGTGGAGCAGAGCGCGCGGGGCGGGGCCATGGAGGACGCCGAGCGCCGCATGATCCGGGGCGTCTTTGATATCGGCGACCGCACCGCGCGCCACGCGATGGTCCCCCGCACGCAGGTCAAGGGCTTGCCGCTCACCGCCGGCCTGAAGGAGGCGGTTGCCCGCGCGCTGGCGGCGCACCACAGCAGGTTGCCGGTCTACGAGGGGGACCTGGACCATATCGTGGGCATGGTACATCTGCGCGACCTCGTCGTTGCGCTCACCTCCCAGTCCGACGAAGCCTTCTCGCTGCGCCGGCTACTGCGCCCGGCGCCCGCGGTCCCGGACGGGCTCATGCTCGACGAGGTGCTGGTAGTGCTACGCGAGGCCCGCACCCACCTGGCCGTGGTGGTCGACGAATACGGCGGCACTGCCGGCATCCTCACACTGGAGGACATCATGGAGGAGATCGTCGGCGAGGTGCCAGACGAGTTCGACCCGCAAGGACCCGAGGAGATCGCCCCGCAGCCAGACGGCTCCTGGCTGCTCGACGGGCTGCTGCCGCCGGACGAGGTGGATGAGCAGCTGGGGACGCACCTGCAGGACGCGTCGGACGCTGACGGCGAACCGCTCGACGTGGACACGCTGGGCGGGCTGGTAGTGGCGCTCCTGGGGCGCCTGGCAGTGGTTGGCGATGAGGTGGTCGTGCCGTCCGACCCGCCGGTGGTGCTCAGAGTGGAGGAGGTGGTGGATCGCCGCGTGGCGCGGGTGCGGCTGCGTTTTGTGAAACCGCGGGAAGCTGGGGCGCCCAGTGAATCGGACGCACACGCTGCGGCGGACGAGGGGTAATCGCCGCCTCAATCGCGGTGGGCGCCGAGGCGGGCGGCCTGCGTCGTGAGGTACATGCGCTCCGCCAGGCTGGTCGTCCGGCCGGCGGCCCTCCGGTAGTGCGCGACCGCGCCTTCGACGTCGCCTGCCATCTCGAGCAGGTGCGCTCGCACGGCGTCGAGCCGGTGATGGCCGGCCAGGCGTTCGTCGAGCCCGGCGAGCAGTGCCATACCCGTGACAGGACCGTGGACCATCGTGGCCGCGATGGCGCGGTTGAGCGTCACCATCGGATTGCCGGTCACGCGCTCCAGCAGTCCGTAGAGCGCGAAGATCTGCGGCCAGTCGGTTTCCTTGGCGGTTGCCGCCTCGTCGTGTACAGCGGCGATCGCGGCTTGCAGTTGGTAGGCGCCCACGGCCCCGCGCGTCAGTGCCGCCGAGATGAGCGCGACGCCCTCCGCGATGAGCGCCTGGTCCCAGAGCGCCCGGTCCTGTTCCGCCAGCGGCACCAGCTCGCCGTTGGGGCCGGTGCGGGCGGGGCGCCGGGCATCGGTAAGCAGCATCAGCGCCAGCAGGCCGGAGACCTCGGGATCGTCGGGCAGGACCGCGTGCAAGGCGCGCGTGAGCCGGATGGCCTCGCCCGACAGGTCGCTACGGGCAACGTCCGCGCCGGTGCTCGCGGCGTATCCCTCGTTGAAGATGAGGTAGACCACGTGCAGCACCGAACGCAGGCGCTCGGTCCACTCGGCGGGAGTCGGCATGCGGAACGGCACGTCCGAGCTCTTGATGCGCTTCTTGGAGCGGCTGATACGCTGCGCCATCGTCGTCTCGGGCACCAAGAAGGCGCGCGCAATCTCGGCCGTCGTCAGGCCGCCGACCGCCCGCAGGGTGAGCGGGATCGCCGAGCCGGGCGTCAGCGCGGGATGGCAGCATAGGAAGAGGAGCGACAGCGAGTCGTCCTCGCCGGAGACGTCCGGTGGCGCTGCCGGCGCGCGCGCCGCTGCCTGGT
>JAQBPC010000379.1 GCA_028287725.1 Chloroflexota bacterium
GCTTCTGTGATTCTACATCTGTGTAATCTGTGATTCGGCCTACCGCCAGCGAACGACAACCATCTCAGGTGAGATCTCTACCGAGCTGTTCCAGACGGTAATTAGCCTCTCCTCGCCAGGTAACAGATCAAAGTAATTGTCGGAATATGTCGTCGCCTCTTGCGGCACCGCCAGGTGGACGAAGTACGCAAAGTTTTTCGCTGCCAGACGAACTTCCACGGTATTTGCATCGACGGCGGTTGTGGCCACGTCAACTTCGCCTGCCTCACGCCGAAGGTCCTTGATCGCGGTGAAAAACGCGCGGTTCTGCGGAAATAGATTTGTGGCAGAGCGTACCGCAATGTACTGGTCAGCCCCGCATGACACGCTGCCCGAGTCCCAGGTATGGACCGCGGCACTCGTGAGTGCCGGGACGCTTATGGGCAGATTTGCTTCCCAGTCGGTTTCGCCACTGAACGTGCCGAGTCTCACCGTGACGGATTCTGAAATGGACTGGAGTGTGTCGTTGGTGATCCATAGCTCGACCCTGCCGTCTTCAAGTAGCTTGAATGAGGCGAGCACTGGAGCGTAGACACGCTTGAGATAGAAGTAGCCCGCCTTCCCAAAGCCGTAGTAGTCGAGCACGCTCCAGCTCAGGACTGGCCAGCAATCATTGAGCTGCCATACGAGACTGCCGGAGCAATGTGGCGTGCGACGACGGAAATGCTCGATGCCGAGCTTGAGGCCCTCCGCCTGTGCCATCATGCTGAAATCGATGTATTCGTCCAAGTCGCGTGGCAGGCCCGTGGTGGCCTGCATCAAATTATCGCCTTTATTCTTCGGCTTGTCCTTGTTATGGTGGTCCATTGAAGGGCTGTGGTGGTAGAGCTCGTCTTGGGGAATATTACGCCGTAGTGTTTCAAAAACTGGCGCGGCGTGCATGCCGAACTCACTGATGAAACGGCCCATATCCTCGGCGTAATGTACGTAGCTCACTCCCTCGGGACTCTGGTCACGCAGCAGCTTCTCTCCAAACCGGCGGGAACGGTTACCGTGCCACACGTCCCAGTTGTGGCGATCGCCGTCTTCCATACTGTTATAGTCATTGCCACCGTAGGGGCTGCCGGGCCAGTACGGTGTCCGGCCGTCGTGCTGGGCTACGGCGCGAGGCAAAGTTTTATCGTAATACAGGAAGCCGGACACCTGCCTGTCAGGATGGTCCCAGTTTCTGTAACTGTGCAGCCATTGGTTTTCGTTGTTGCCACACCATAGAGCAAGGCAGGGGTGGTTGCGTAGCCGGCGAATCTGGTACGTGGCTTCCGCTTCAACTTCGGAGGCAAACTCGTCGTCCTCGGGATAATTGGCGCAAGCAAACATGAAATCCTGCCATACCAGAATGCCGAGCGCGTCGCATTCGTCGTAGAAGGCATCATGCTCGTAGATACCTCCGCCCCATACCCGGAGCATACTATTGTTCACGTCGCGCGCGGCGCGAATTATCTGGGCATATCGTTCGGGCTTAATGCCGCCGACAAACGAGTCCGCCGGGATCCAGTTCGTGCCTTTGGCAAAAATCGGCACGCCGTTGAGCACGAAGCGGAAGAAGCGCGTGCCGGGTTCTTCCTGGTCGGGGGCCTGGTCGAGCATCACAGTGCGAATACCTACACGAGTGCACGAGGAATCGATGGTTACCTCTTGTTGCTTAAGCGCAACGTCGAGACGATGCAGCGCCGGCTCGCCCAGGTCATGCGTCCACCAGAGCGCTGGATTGGCGATCTGCGCGTAGGCCACGGCGCGCTGGTTGGCGCCACTCCCTTGCAGCGTCACGGTTTGTTCAAGCAGTGGTGGGTCGCCGACCGATGCCCCGGGAGCGTACAGCGTAATCCGCGCACTGAGTGGCGCTTCATCTGCGAAGCGATCTGCTTCCACCGTACAGGACACCACCGCTTGACTTGAATTCTGGTCAATTTCAACCGTGGCGAAGTGCACGCCGGATAGCGCCGCCGACCGCTGCCGTCGAAGCTCGACCGGGCGCCAGATGCCTACGGTCGGGAGTCGCGGTCCCCAATCCCAGCCGTAGCCGAACTGAGCCTTGCGCATGGCCACGCGTGGCGGCATCCAATCCTCGACGGGCCTATCAAGATACTCGCCGGCATAGTCGAGGGGGCGGTCGAAGCACAGGGCAAGGGTATTCTGCTGCCCAATGCGAAGGGACGACGTGACATCGAACACGGCCTCGCGGAACATGTTCTTATGCCGGCCGATCTCACTCCCGTTGAGCCAGACGGTCACGAATGTGTCGAGCCCGTGAAAGACAAGCTGGAGACGCTCGCCGGACTGCAGCGGTTCGACCGGTGCCTCAAACTGTAGCCGGTACCACCACTCGCGGTCCTCAATCCAGGCGCACTCCAGCTCGTTTCTATCGTAGAACGGATTCGGAATGCGGCCGGCGGCAATGAGAGCCAGGTGTACGTCGCCCGGAACGTCCGCGGGAATCCACTCCGTGTCGTAGAACTCCTCAGCAAATGCTATTGCTGTCCGCCCCTCTCCCGGCGCGTAGTCCTGCAGCTTCCAGCGGTCGAACATCGAGGGCAGGTCCTTTCAATTCACTTGGCCACGGAACCTGGGGCGTAGAGTTGGCGGTACGTTTGCGCGATACGGAGCTGCGTAATCACGCTCTGCTCACAGCATACACGCGGGCTAATCCAGGTCGTAAATACGCGCGAAGGCCGCCCGCTAAGAGGCGGCCTTCGGCTTACAACTCAATCTGTTGTGCGCTTCAGAAGCAGACCGCTTACTGGGTACTACTGTTCTGCTGCAGGATGGCGTCGATCGGCGCTACGCACGCAGACAAAGCGGCCGCTGCAGTCCTATGCCCGAAGAAGGCGGGCTCGATGCAGTTAGGCTTCATGAAATTGTGAATAGCGCTGAAGTTGACGATTAAGTGGTTGGGTGACTCCTTGCCATATTTCCGGGCGCCGGCTACGAGGTTTGTGAGATCCTTAATGGGCATGCCGGTGATCTTGGAATATTGGCTGTACCACGAGCCCAGGAACCCTGGGTTGGACGGGGTGAAGCCAACACCCTTGATGTAGGAAGCCATCGAATCACTGTTGGTCAGGTACTTGATAAACTGCATCGCTTCCTTGGGATGCTTGGTACCTTTGAAGACCATATAAGGGTCGGTGAACAACACGTCAGTATTGGCGGCGCTCCATGGAATAGCGGCAGCGGCCCAGTGGAACTTGACGTCCTTGAACGAACGGAAGCCCCAGCCACCGGTGATTCCCATGGCAATGTCGCCGAACTGGAAGGGCTCGGCGCCGGTGTTTTGGATGCCCTGGACCTTGGAGTATGGCGGGCTGAGCTTGCTCACGTTGAACTCGTCGGCGATCGATTGAACCATTTTGACGGTCTTGGGATCGGTCAAGTTGATCTTGGAGGGCGTGCCTGTCGCGTACGACCCTGACTGGTTGAACATCTCAGAGCCGGCCTGCCAGGCGAACGGCATATACGGGAATTGAGTATCAACGAAGCCCCAAGCCTTGCTGGTGCCGCTGGAGGTCTTGATCGACATGCCATTCATCTTCTTGGCCATGTCGAGCATTTTGGCATAGGTCCAGGTCTTGTCGTCCCAATTTACCGGTGGATAGGCTAGCTTGGCGCTGGGATGAGCCGCGTTATAGGCGTCGAATATGTCCTTGTTGTAGTACAGATACGAGCCGAGCGTGATTGACGGGATGCCATAAATGCCCCCGTCCGGCTTGGCATAGGTGTTGACCAGGTTCGTCGGTGTCGAGCCGAATGAATAACCGGATGACTGGATTAGCGGCTTGAGGTTCAAAAGCAGGCCACGATGGAAGTAATCCGCGAAGCCGTCCTGGCCCAAATGCGACCAGATATCCGGAGTCGTGCCTGCCTGGTGCAGCTGGTTGAACTTGGTGTCGAACCCGCCATTAGGATTTGGAGCCAGCACCAGGTTGATCTTGATCCCTGGGTTTAGTTTCTGGAAGCCCGCGACTTCGGCACGCTCCCACGGATTCTCCTGCCCATTTATGCGCATGAACCACAGCAGGGTCACCTGATCGCGTGCGGGCTTGGTAGTGTGACTGGCGTAGGCGCCGGGCGCCGCGAGGACCGGCACAAGAAGAGCTGCGGTAGCCAAGGCCGCCGTGGTCTTTCTGGCATGTAAGCGCATGAAGACTCTCCCCTAAATGATGCGAAATATTTCAACACTGTAGGCGCAGGTGATCTCGGCACACGGCCGCTTCGATGCGACGGCGAGCCCGAGAACAGGCCGGCTGCGGTTCACCTCCTTCCAAATCGCTTTTCGGTCTGTGGCGTTTGCCGGATCAGCCCTTCACCCCACTGACGACGATGCCCTGGATGAAGTACCTCTGGGCGGCAAAGAAGAGAAGCAGACAGGGAAGCGCACTAATGAGCGCGGCGGCCATGAGCAGGTTCCATTGGGCGTTGCCGTAAGATCCGGTGAAGAAGTAGAGGGCCAGCGAGACCGGATACTTGTTGGAGGTATTCAGGTAGACCAGTGGAGTCAGCAGGTCGTTCCAATGGAAGACGAAGGAGAAGACGGCCACCGCGGCCAGAGCCGGCTTAGAGAGCGGTAGGATAATCCGCCAGAATATGCCGGGAAAGCCGAGGCCGTCGAGCGTTGCCGCCTCGTCCAATTCGTGCGGGATACCTCGGAAGAACTGCCGCAACAGAAAGATGTTGAATGCATTGCCAAAGAAGGTCGGGACGATCAGCGGTAACGGCGTATCGATCCAGCCGAGGGTCTTGAACAGCACGATCTGCGGCACCAGCGTCGCCTCAAAAGGCACCATGATCGTGGCCAGCACAAGGAAAAACAGTACGGTCGACCCTGGCGCACGTAAGCGGGCAAAGCCGTATGCAACAACGGCGCCGGAAAGCGTGTCCCCGAGGACCGCAAGCGCTGTGTACCAGCTGGTATTCCACACATAACGGAAGAAGTTGTCGCTAAGCGCGGGAAGCGTCACAGCATCGGCAAAGTTCTTCCACTGCGGGTGTACTGGGAAGAGGATGGGCGGGCTGGTAAACACGTCTCCTGCTTGCTTCAGCGCCGTGCTGAGCATCCAGAACACAGGGAAAATCATGATAAAGGCGCCGAGGAGTGCCAGCAAGAGGTAGGCGCCGCGAGCGACCAGGTCAAGGCGGTGACGCTTTGGTCGCGGCGTGACAGCGACCGGCGTATCACGCCTCATCATCGTCGATGGTGCTTTGACTGCGCTCACAAGCCGCCCTCTCGTTCGCCGGCGTAGTACACGAACCTGCGCGATATGGCAAAAATCGCCACCGTCAGAACCAGCGCTACCAGGAAGAGCAATACAGACATGGCGGCGGCAGCACCTCCATGTCCGTGGAAGTCGTACTGGATGGCAGTCTGGTACAGGTTGAGTCCGATCAGCAGGGTGTTATTCTCCGGCCCGCCCAGGCTCGTCAGCACTGTCGGAGCGACGAACTCCTGCAAGGCGCCGATTAGCGTGATTACGGTAGCGAAGAGAATTACCGGTGAGATCATGGGAAGGCTGACATTCATGAATCGGCGGACCGGGCCCGCGCCATCGATTG
>JAQBPC010000411.1 GCA_028287725.1 Chloroflexota bacterium
CCCTGTATCAGCGGCCCGCTCATCCGTACACCGCGGGCCTGCTGGCGGCGGTGCCGATCCCCGACCCGGCCCGCCGGCGCACCGAGCGTCGTGACGTGCTGGGTGGCGACCTGCCTTCGCCAGCCAAGCCCCCGGCCGGCTGCCGCTTTCACACCCGCTGCCCGCGTGTCCAGGAGCGCTGCAAGGTGGAGGAGCCACCGATGCGCGCCTTCGGCCCTGGGCACCAGGCAGCCTGTCATTACCCGCTACAGCCAGCCGAGGGCTAGCGGATCGCGCACACCCGGGATGAACGTACGAAGAGCCGGTGCACGGTTTGGAAAGGTAGGACGCAGCACGCATGAGCATCCATCACCTGCAACATGAGGCCCTGCACAGGGCATGGAATCGCGATCTTCCACCTGTTCTCACCGTCGATCCCGGCGACACCGTCGTCTTCTCAACGATTGACGCCGCCGACGGCAAGATACCCGCCCCTACCTGGGCGGCAGGGCCCCCGAACTCCTCTGCGTGGGGAGTTCACCCGCTGGAAGTGGAGAGCGGCCATCCGATCTGTGGTCCGGTGGCGATACGCGGCGCCGAGCCCGGCGATACGCTGGTGGTCGAGGTGTTGGAGATCGTCCCTAACAGTTGGGGCTGGACCGCGATCGGCGACCACGGGGTGTTGGGCACGGAATTTGCCGAGCGTGCCCTCGTCTATTGGGATCTGCGGTCTGGCGAGGTGGCGGTTCCCTGGGCGCCGGAGGGTGAGCCGGTGATGGCGGCCCGGGTGCCGATGCTGCCGTTCTGTGGTGTGATGGGGGTGGCCCCGGCGGAGCCTGGCGAACAATCCACGATTCCGCCGCGCACGGTCGGCGGCAACATGGATGTGCGCTTCCTGACCACCGGCAGCACGCTACTGTTACCGGTAGCGGTGGAGCAGGCGCTGTTCTCCGTCGGCGATGTGCATGCGGCGCAGGGCGATGGCGAGGTGAGCGGCACCGGGATCGAATGCCATGCCACGGTTACCCTGCGCTTCGACCTGCGCCGCGGTCGGCAACTGGCCCAGCCTGAGTTCTACACGCCGCGCCGAATCATTCAAGGCCCTTGCTATGGCACCTCCGGCGTCTCCCCCGACCTGATGGAAGCGACCCGTCAGGCCGTCTGGCAGATGATCGCCTACCTCACCACCGAACATGGGTTCCGCGCCACCGATGCCTACCTCCTCTGCAGCGCCGCCGTTGATCTGACGGTCAGCGAGGTCGTGGATGGCCCTAACTGGATCGTCTCAGCGCTGCTCCCCCTTCGGGTGCTCTCCACGTAGTCCATTATGGCACCGCTACTGCGGTGCCGCCCCGCACATGGGCATGGTTGCAGCCGCGCAGGTGCAATGCACATGGCGTAGAAGGCAACGCGAGCCGGGGTATAGGACGTCCTTGTGAAATGGAGCCAGCCTCGTGCGCCCAGGCGAGGCGTTGTGAACCCCTCAGGCACGCAATGTCTCTTTCCCGATCTGGCCAGTAACATGCGGGTGTCCGTAGGTTCGCAATGAGATCTCCGGCCATTTACCGACTTTACCGGTATTGACAGTCGGTTTCGATGCTGTTATTCTCCGTGAAATACTACTGATATATTACTGGAACTGGCCTGTCTGTAATTGACGTAGGGCGCTCCGCTTGCCGAGTGGCATGTCCACCACCCTTTCCACGCGACATTGAGGTCGTAACAACCAGCATCACCGGTGATAGCGCGCAGCGCCGCCAGTAACCCCATATCCTGCTGATCCATTACCATCGGGCAGCCAGTGCAGCGAGGATAGTGCCGGTCATGTTTATCTCGAACATTCTGCACCGCATTCCGTGGCTGTTTGCCGTGCTCCTGTGCATGTCGTTTATCATTTTCACCCTGTCCCATGTTGTTCCGGCGAATCCGGCCGCATACATGGCCGGCCAGGGCGCCACGCAAGACCAGATCAACGCGATCAGTCATTCTCTGGGACTCGATAAGCCCTTGCCGGTGCAGTACGGAATCTATCTCAAAGGGCTGCTCCACCTGGATCTCGGCACCTCGATCCGTACGCGCCAGCCCGTGGCCAGCGAGCTCTGGTCGGCGCTCCCAGCCACCCTGGAGCTGATCTTCTTCAGTTTCATCCTATATATGGTGCTGGGCATCGCGCTGGGAGTTATCGCAGCGCTGAATAAAGGCTCGCTGCTCGATCTGATTATCCGCGTGGTTGTGACCATCGCGACAGCGCTGCCCGTCTTCTGGGTCGGTCTCGTGCTGCAGATGATTTTCTTTGCCAATCTTGGTTGGCTTCCGATTGGCAGCCGTATCGGCGTACACGACCTTCCGCCCCCGACGGTAACCGGGTTCTATACGGTCGATTCGCTGCTGGCCGGCGACATATCGATTTTCCTGTCCGTCGTGCAGCATCTGATACTACCGGTCACCGCGACCACACTGAGCCTTCTGGCCGTTGGGGCTCGTCTGACCAGAACCGCGTTTATTAAGGAGCTTGCACAGCAATATGTGGTCACCGCCCGTGGCAAGGGCGTGCGGCGAAGCAAGGTGATCTTCAAGCATGTGCTCCGTAACACCTTGAACCCACTATTGACGATGTCCGGTGTACAGCTTGGGTACCTGCTCAGCTGGATCGTGCTGGTCGAGGTGGTGTTTCAATGGCCCGGCATCGGCCTGTATGCCTATCTGTCGTTCCAGGTCTTCGACTACGCACCGATCATGGGCCTTACGCTGATGGCCACCTTCTTCTTTATCCTGATCAACCTCGCGATCGACCTACTCTATCCGCTCGCCGATCCACGGGTGGAGTATTGAGATGGTGGACCTGACTGAAACCACCGACACCCTGGAACAGCCGGCTAAAGCGCGCGCGCTCTACTCGGTGGGCCATGCGGCATGGTGGCTAATCCGGCATCCCGCGCTCCTGATAACCGGGGTGATCGCCCTGCTGTGGGTGTACATCGTCTTCTTCCCAGGTACTATCGCCCGTAGCAGCCCCACCGACCTGAATATGGCCCAGGCGTTCCAGGCCCCGGCGTCCACGCATCTTTTTGGTACCGATGAGGCCGGACGCGACCTCTTCAGCCGCATCATCTACGGCGCGCGATACTCGCTCGGCATGGCGTTCGCGATCGTGATTCCAGCCGCGGTCTTTGGCGTCGTTGTCGGTGTGCTGGCCGGTTATGTAGGCGGACGCACTGACTACTTGCTCATGCGCCTGGTCGACATATTCTTTGCCTTTCCATACTTCGTGCTGGCAATGGCCACCGCCAGCGCGCTCGGGCGCGGCATCGTGAGCCTTGTCATTGCGCTCCTCATCGTATGGTGGCCCGGCTATGCGCGCTTGGTCCGCGGCATGGTGCTCGTGCTGCGCGAACAGCAATATGTCGAATCCGCGCGCGCCATGGGCATCGGCACACCTGGGATCATCTGGCGGCATATCCTGCCGTTCGTTGCGTACGAACTCAACGTGCGCGCCACGCAAGACATCGGCTTCGCACTAATTGGCGTCACCAGCTTGAGCTACCTTGGGCTCGGCGCGCAGCCACCCACACCGGAGTGGGGCCTGATTATTTCGGGCTCGCAGAGCTATCTGATGGGGTCCTGGTGGTATCTCGTGATCCCAGGCCTTGTCATTGCGCTCGCGACGCTCAGTTTCTCGCTCTTCGGAGATGCGCTGAGCGACGCTCTCGCCTCGAGGCGCAGTCGGTAACGGGGTGTCAGCAGGCCGTTTTAGAAAGGAGCGTTGGGCAACAAGGTAAGGGTCACAACGAGCACTGCATGAGATTGGCTATATCGGCATCGTAAAAAAGGAGTGACCGACTGTGAGACACATCGCTGATCGGGTGAGCGAATTACAGCATGCGTTCTGGACCGGTGAAATCTCGCGCAATGAGCTGCTTAGCCGTGCGGCAAAGCTCGGCGTGTCTGCTTCCGTCCTGGCCACGCTGCCCACCATAGGCGTTACTCCTGCCCTTGCCGCCGGCCGCGCGGCCTCGCCCTCCAAGTCGCCGGTAACCTTTGTTTGGGCGGACAACCAGGAGCCCACGTCGGCAGACCCGCATCTTGCACAGGATACGTCGAGCTTCTCGCTTGTGCGGAACGTGTATGAGCCGCTTGTCGAGATCGATCCTGCCACCCTCACCCTGATCCCACGACTTGCCACTTCCTGGAAAGTGTTAGGCAACACCTGGACCTTCAAGCTGCGCTCAGGGGTGCTGTTTCACGACGGTTCGAAGTTTGATGCTAGCGCGGCCTATCAGAGCATTAGCCGTTGTCTTTCGATCAACCAGGGCGCCGCATTCCTGATACACGATATTGAAAGCATGAAGGTGGTTGATCCCGGCACCCTGAAGATCACCACGAAAGGTCCGAGTCCATACCTGCCGGCACACCTGGTAAAGATCGGCATCATCAGTCCCGCGGCCATCAAGCAGCATGCCCAGGGCAACGATCTTGCCCAGCACTGGCTGAGCACCAACGCGGTGGGCACTGGGCCGTATATAATGCAGCCCTGGCAGCACGGATCACGCCTGACGCTTACCAAGAACACGCACTGGTGGCATCCCTGGCATGCCGGTTCAATCGATACGGTCATCTTCGATCCGACGACCGATACTACCGTTCGAATGGAGAAGCTGCAGCGTGGCACCGCCGACTTCGTAGCGTGGGCGCCCCTGAACGAAGCGGTGCGGGTGGGTAAGACTTCCGGATTTCACCTTCACGTGACCAAGACCTTTGACAGCGATCCGGTCCTGTATCTCAACACCAAGAAGCCGCCCCTGGACAATGTGTTGGTCCGCCAGGCTCTGCAGTATATCTTCGACTATGGCGCGGTGCGATCCTACTATCAGAATTACGCATCTATACCAACGGGCCCGATCCCAGCGGATTTCCCGACCGGCCTTAAAGGGCTCCCGCCCTTCAGGCAGGATTTCGCGAAGGCCAAGAGTTTGCTGGATCAGGCGCATGTCTCTCCGTCGTCGATCAAGCTCGATTTCGTGGTGCCCGCCGGATTTGCTGAGTTCGCCTTCGGCGCCACCGCGTTCCAGGCCGCCGCGCAGAAACTGGGCATCACGGTAAATGTGATCACCACCCCGTGGGCGCAAATGCTCGCCCAATACAGCTCGCTCAAGACCTCGGCCCATATCACGGACTTTGCCCAGAGCCCATTCAGCCTTGACCCTACCAGCTTCATGACCTCCTTCTATCAGACCGGCGCAGTCTACAACATGTCGAAGGTCAGCGACCCTCGCATCGATAGATTGCTCACCATGGCAACCCAGTCCTTCTCGCTGGCGGACCAGGCCAAATATATGGGTCAGGCCCAGAAGATCGTGCACGATATGGCGGCCTGCGTATGGGGCTGCCGGCCGCAGACCGTCGATGCGGTGCCGAACTACGTTAAGGGATATGTGATGGACCGCACGGATTACCGCTGGGCCATGAAGTTCTATCTCCTATCGATCGCTCACCATTAATCTCATTGCACCTCATCGATTCACGAATGAGCAGGCAGGTCGGCGCCCTCTTCGAGGGCAGGTTTATCAGGCGCTGCCCCCGGAAGGAGCATTTACCTTGGGGTGGCAAGCTCCATCGGCAGACACCGGACTACCGCGGAGCGGCGTCGACCCTTTTAACTATGGCGTGGCCATCGGCGTGTAACGTATTGGCAAGGGTTAGTCGTGCAGATTTTTGATGCGCATACCCACGTGGACGAATCGGAGTCACTCGGCTGGTTCGATCCCCCCGAGAAGATCATTGGATTGATGGACGAGGCCGGCATCGCACAGGCGGTGATCATGGGCTATCACGATTGCCCCGGTGCGCCTGTCGACGCCATAGCTTATGTGGCCGCGGCCGTTGAACGCTACCCGGACCGGCTGGTGGCCCTGGCGCGCCTCAACCCCAGATTTGGAGCGACGGCAGAGGATCTGCTGGTAGAGGCTATTACCCGCTATGGCATGAAAGGGCTCAAACTGCACCCGGTCAGTTGCGGGATGCATCCCGCGAATCCGATGACCGTACGGCTCATCCGGCGCGCGGCGCAGTTCGGCGCGCCGACGCTCTTCCACTGTGGAGACGAGGATTACACCCTGCCGTTCGAAATCGCGGGGGCGGCCGAGGCATGTCCGGAAGCGTCCATCATCCTGGGCCACATGGGCGGGTACTACCATGTGGACGACGCAATCGCCGTGGCGCGCCGGTACTCTAATATCTACCTGGAAACGTCAGCAATGCCCTATCCCGAGCGGATCAAGGAGGCCGTCGAGGCGATAGGGGCCGAACGCGTGCTGTTCGGCAGCGATGGGCCGGGTTGCAATCCCTGGCTGGAGCTCCAAAAAGTACGGCAAGCCGGGCTAACGGTGGAACAGGAAACGCTGGTGTGCGGCGAAAACTTGCGGCAACTGCTGGCGGCAGTCAGGCATACAGGCGAGGCCGCCAATGATCATTGACGCGCACGTGTACCTCGGGCAGTCGCTCTTCGGTTACCGGCAAGACGCCGAGACGCTGCTTCGGCGTATGGATCAGCATGGCATCGACCGTGCCTTCCTCTGCCCTGTGAAGCCAATTGGCTATGACCTTGCAGCGAGCAATACTGCCGTGGCAGCCGCGGTGCGGGAGCACCCTGATAGGTTTCTTGGACTGGCCCGGGTCGACCCATGGCTGGGCGAGGCCGCACTCGCTGAGCTTCGCCGAGCGGTAGAGACGCTTGGCCTGCGTGGGCTAATGCTGCACCCCTGGGAGGAAGTGATCGCGGTGAACAGCCCGTTGGTAGACCCGCTCGTCGCGTATGCGGCGGAACACGCATTGCCCGTGCTGGTTGCCGGCGGGCATCCGCGAGTTTCCCACGCCAGCCAGATTGGCGACCTTGCCGGACGTTTTCCACAGGCTACCATGATCGTCACCCATGCAGCGCAATTGAACATCAGCGGCAGAGCCCTGTTTGATTCCACCTTGCTATTTACGGGCCACGGTAACCTCCTGCTCGAGACATCCGGAGTGTACCGGCAGGACTTCCTGATGTCCATGGTTAACCGGATTGGCGCGCATCGGCTGGTGTTCGGCAGCGGCTCGCCGCTCTACGACCAGTCATTTGAGCTGGCGCGCGCGAGGAACTTGCCACTCACCAGCGAACAGATGGCGCTCATCATGGGAGGTTCGCTGGCGCAGCGCGTGTCGGGACTTTGAGGCGGCACGCCGAGGAGTGGCGCCCCGCGGGCGTACTAGCAGCAGTGATAGGAGAACAACACAGATGGAACCTCGATTCCGGTGGCCCGAAGGAAAGCAGTGCGCGGTGGTACTCTCGTTTGATATGGACGGCGAGTGCGTCCCCTTCGTGTACGACCGCCCCAACGCGCGCAAACGCCTGACTCTCCTTTCCGAGGCGAGCTTCGGCCCGGAGGTCGGCATGCCCCGGATCTTGCGCTTACTCGACCAGTACCAGATTCCAGCTACGTTCTTCATTCCCGGCTTTACCGCGGAACGGAATACGGACGTGGTCAAAGAGATTGTGAAGCAAGGGCACGAGGTTGGCCACCACGGTTACCTGCACGAGCGGCCGGACATGGTCACCGAAGAGGAAGAGGAAAAGATACTAATACGCGGCCTTGAGGTGCTCGAGGGTATCACCGGCGTACGGCCGCGTGGCTATCGGTCTCCTGCCTGGGAGCTCAAGTACAGCAGCCCCGCGTTGCTGAAGCGCTACGGGTTCATCTATGACAGTAGCTTGATGGGCAACGACATTCCTTATCGCATCAGGGCCGGCGATGGGGAGCTGCTCGAGTTGCCGGTTCAGTGGCTACTCGATGACTGGCCGTGGTTCGGCTTTCAGTCCGTGCCGCCGCTCGGCACCGGCATCAGCGATCCTGCCGCCGTGCTGAGCGCGTGGTCGTGGGAGTTCGAGGGCATGTATCGCGAGAACGGGTGCTTTGTGCTCACAATGCATCCATTTGTGTCCGGGCGCGCTTCGCGCATCCTTCTCCTCGAGCGGCTGATCCGTTTTATCAACGGGTTTCCTGGTGTTTGGTGGGCGAATTGCGCTCAGGTGGCCGACTACTGTATAAACAACAGCGTCTGCTCACTGCAGGAATTCAAGAACCTCGACTAGAACTCGGTTAAGGCTACTTATATAGATGGTTCAGCTAACGGGAGCTGTTTTGCGCGACAGTGAGGTGGCGTACCGGCACTTGCGGGATCTGATTGTCAACCTGCACCTCGAACCCGGGTCAATGGTCGATGAGCAATCGCTGGCCGCGCGTATAGGGCTCGGCCGTATGCCCGTGCGGGAGGCTATCGCGCGGCTTGGCAGCGACCAGCTGGTGGTAATTATTCCTCGGCGCGGCGCCATGATAAGCCCTATCGGACTCGACACCATTCGCGGGATATTCGACGCCCGCGAAGTGGTCGAGTCGGGCATCGCCTACTTCGCGGCACAGTATGCCACGGATGCCGAGCTGGAGCAGTTCAGCTGTCTCGTTCATCAAGCGGACCGTGAACGCGATGCCTATCGCCCGATGCAGTTTCTTGACAGTGATCAGGAGGTTCATCGCTTCCTGGCGAGCATCGTGCACAATAGCTTCTTGGAAACTGCGGCTGACCGCTTACTTGTGCACAATCTGCGCTTCTGGCGTTACTACTTCACCATGTATCCGCCTTCGTCGAACACCATGATCACGCATCAAAACCTGCTGGAGGCGCTGCAGCGACGCGAGCCGGCGCAGGCAAGGCAGGCCATGCTTGATCACATACATGCAGGGGGTGCGCTGCTCCACGCGCTCTTCACCTAGAGCGTGGCAGAGGGATATGCACGTCGCGGTGCAGTGACGTGCCGAAAGAGGACGTGCCTGCATGCTGGGCGAGGTGCGGCCATCACCGGCGCGCCACGTCATCGTGCAGGTGCCGGCAGCCGGAACACCGTGACAGCATTAGCCGAATTGGAGTTCATAGTGAGCGAAACGGGAACCACGGCGGACTCCTCACTCTTTCTCGACGATGTCTTCGAGTATGTGGAGGCCCACCGGGACGGGTTTGTCCAGCGCTTCCTGGAGTATCTACGGTTGCCGAGCATTAGCGCGCATGGCGCCGGCATGGACCAAGTTGTCGCCTACATCGGCAACGAGATGAGCTCGATGGGCCTCGAGGTGCAACTGGTGCCGACGCCCGGAGGGCCAATGGTCCTGGGCCGCTCTGGACATGTGACAGATGCTCCTACCGTGCTGCTGTACGGA
>JAQBPC010000417.1 GCA_028287725.1 Chloroflexota bacterium
TCAAGGCGGGCAGATCGAGAATGCCCTGACCGGGGAGTACCCGGTCGCTATTGCAATGGCTGAGATCGCCGGGCTTGTCACGCATATCGTTGAGATGGACGTGCAGAATGTGCGCCACGCTCTCGGCCGTGAGGTCCGTGAATTTGGTCGGCGTTACGTAATAGTGGGCAGGGTCGAAGAGCACGCCGATGCGCGGATCGCCTACCTGCTTTGCTACCTGTACGGCGCTCTGCAGGCTCTTTACCACGGGTGACCAGTTGAACTCGAGCGCAATCTTCACAGCCAGACCTTCCAGACGCTGCGCCAGTTCGTGAAGGGCGCCGGCAATAGGATCGAGCGCGGCAACAGGATCGGAGAAGGGCGCCTCGGGCCCATCGGTACCCACCACCAAGGTGCCGCCACCGAGTTCGTCGATCAGTCGAGCATTCGCAATGTGCAGATCGTGGTTCTTGCGCCGGGTGTCAGCCGTGCCAAAGCACACCACGTGCGTCTCAAAGCCGCCGCTGCAGCGCAGATCGCGCGCCGCGAACTGCTCCCGCACGCCGGCCACGCCGTGGCCGAGTGCCAGCCATTCCTTGAGCTGCGGCAAGAAGAGTTCGACAGTGTGGAAGCCGGCCCCGGCATAGGCATCAAGAGCTTCTTCCAGGTCGCGATGATGCGTGGATATGGCATTGATTGCAAGTTGAGTGGTCTTCATATGCTCCCTATTCCGGGCGACTTAATGTTCAATGCCGAGGTGGCGCCGGTAGATCTCCTCATACAGCCGGATATCGGTCAGCGTGTCCTCTCCACTGGAGAGGAACGCTGTGTCACTACGTATAGCGTGCACGAAGGAGGCCGCTTCTTCGCGGAAATGCCATGCCGTTTGCGGCGTCACCACCGGGTAGTGGTAGCCGGCATGCTCACCCCCTTCATAGACTTCCACGCGCGACTGCGCGGGCCTGGTGAATAGAGTGGGCGACCAGACATGGATCCAGCCTTTCTGAAAGTAGATCTGGGTATGCTCGTCCCAGCCGTGGAATGCGCTACCGGCGCTCTCGATCACGCTGCGCACGCCGGCCAGCTCTAGCGTCACCAGCCCGGTCATGCCGTCCTGGTTGAGATCGACGTTACGTACGCGCGCATGATCGCCCGCGTCAAGCAGGAAGCGCAGCAGGTTGATGTTGTGGGTGTACTGTTGCAAGTAACCTACATAGTTGGACGCATCCGCCGCGGGCAGCCACTCCGGCAACTGCTCCTTGTACTCGGCAGGTGGGGCCGGTTCGTCTGTTCGTATCATCCGCGAGCTGTCGAGCGTGTTGAGCCAGTCACCACAGAAGCCATGATTTCGTGCGTAGAGCACTGGGCCGCGCTCGCTTTCCGCGCGCCAGCGGCTGATCGTCTCGCGCGCCAATTGGTTCCCGGGATCGTAGCGTTTCATGTAGGCAACCATTAGGCGGGCGTTACCCTGGAGGGCCGCTTGCAGGATTCGCTCGGCCTGCGCGATGGAGACAGCCATCGGCTTCTCCATGAATACATGCTTACCGGCTCGCAGCAGATCGGCGGCGATTTCTCCCTGCTGGGCGAAGCCCGCGGAGAGGCCGACCGCCTCCACCTGCCTGTCGGCTGCAAGCTCGAGATGGCTGCTATATACCGTGGGGATGCTGTAGCGATCGGCGACCAACCGGGCAAGACGCGGGCGCATCTCGGCCAGGGCGATCAAGCGACAGCCTTCGAGCGAGGCAAAGTTGGGTAGGTGCGTGTGCTGCGCAAGGAAGCCGCAGCCCACGTAACCCATGCGTAACGGCTCAGAACCCATCAATCTTCCTTTCACGGATCGGCGCAGTCGGTCAAGCGGGAGCTTATCCCTTCAACGCCCCCGAGGTCAGTCCACTGATGAACTGCCGCTGCATGAGTACATAGACCACGATCACGGGGACCAGCGCCGTCGAAAGGGCGGCAAAAAGGTAGCCCCACTGTACCGAATAGTTGTAGAAAAACGACTGCAGTCCCAGCGGCAGCGTCATCATCGACGATTTGTGAATGAATATCAGCGCCAGGAAAAACTCATTCCAGGAATTGATGAACTGGAAGATGGTGACCGTCGCCAGCGCCGGCGTTGCGATGGGGAGGATCACCCGGAGGAAGGACTGCGTTTGCGTGCAGCCGTCGATCCTGGCGGCGTCCGACAATTCATGGGGAATCGACTGGAAGTATGCGCGCAGGATGAAAATGGAGAGCGGCAGACCGCCAGCGGTATAGGGGAGAATCAACGCCCAGTACGTGTCCATCAGATGTAAGCGGGACTCGACGACGTAGAGTGGGATGATCGAGATCGGGACGGGCACGATTAGCAACAGCGCGAACACGAGAAAGAGCGGCCTATTGAAGCGAAACTCGAATGTCGCAAAGGCATACGCGGCGAATGCCGCCAGCACCACCGTCATAACGACCGACGCGGCGGAGACGATGAGACTGTTGAGCATGAACGCGGGGATCTGCGCCTCATTCCAGGCATATTGATAATTCGTCCAGCCCAGATGCGCAGGTAGGCCCCACGGATTGCTGTACATTTCGAACGTAGTCTTGAACGAGTTCAGCACCATCGCCACTACCGGGTAGCCGACGACCACCGCGCACACCGTGAGCACGAGGTAGCTGAGTCCATCCGCCAGACGCCGCGCGGCCTTCACGCCGAGCGACCTATTCGGCGGTGTTCTGTATGCGAGCATTGTTCCACTTCCTTATGGGCTAGTTACGGACCAGGCTAGAAGTATCGTTCCTGGCGCAACAGGCGCATGAGCACCAGAGAGACCACGCTTATCAGAACCAGCAACACATAGGACATGGCCGCGGCGTAGCCGAATTGATTGAACTGGAACGCCTCCGTATAGATGTGAACCATCGCTACGTCCGTCGCCTTCACAGGGCCGCCATCGGTCATCACATAGACCAGATCGAAGACCGTGAAGGCGCCCGCCGTGGCAAGCAGCACGTTGATCATCGTCACCGGCAGCAGCAGCGGAAGGGTGATATGTCGGAAGCTCTGCCGGCTGTTGGCGCCATCGATACGCGCGCTCTCGTAAAGCTCGTTGGGGATGCTCTGCAGACCGGCCAGATAGATCACCATGTGGAAGCCGAACCACTTCCAGATATCCACCACAATCAGCGCGCCCAGCGCAAAAGACGTGTTGCCGAGCCAGTCCTGCTTCCATGCGCCGAGGCCCACCAAGCCGAGCACGGTATTGAGCAGACCGAAGTTGTAGTTGTAGATCCAGTTCCAGATCAGACCGACCACGACAAAGGACATGACCACGGGCATAAAGAGGATGGTTCGGAAGACAGTCTGGCCGCGCAACGATCGGTTCAATAGGACAGCCAGACACACGGCGAGCACGAGCTTACCGACCACCGTCGCGACGCCGTAAATCAGGTTGTGCTCAAGTGATTGCCAGAATCCCTGATCTTGAAATACGCGCGTGAAGTTATCGAGCCCTACCCATTGCGGGGCCTGGAAGCCGTTCCAGGAGAAAAAGCCGATTGCCAGACCCCCGGCCAGTGGCAGAAGGGTAAACACCCCGAAGACTAGCAACGCGGGAGCGATCCACACATACGGATTGTTCCGTCGCCATCGTGGGGTCTGCTTGGAGGTGATGGTAGTAGAGGCCATACCGACTTTTCTCCCACCTGGCAGTACGCATCCGCCGATTCGGAGCGCCCACCGCCTATGTGGTGGGCGCTCCGAGTAGCTGGGAACGTACGGTGATCAGTCCTTAGTGGAACTTGTATCCGGACTTGAGTAAGCCTTCGAATACGGTCTGAATGTCGGCCGAAACCTGCTTCGCGCTCTTGCTCAAATTGACGCCGGCCTGGATCCCCTGCTGGAATGCCTGGGTGATCTCCGGTGGCCAATACCAATCCAGGTAGATCGACATGTTGGGCAGGATCGCCTTCTCTTTCAGCGCCACGGGATCGGAGCTGCCTTGAGTGTGGATATTGGTACCCAGAGTGGAGAGGCTGTTCTTTACCAGATACGCATCTGCCTGATCGGTGGTGCAGAAGTCGAGTAACTGCTGGGCGGTCGCCTTCCGGTTTGCAGCGATCTTGCTGTAGATACCAATCGCCGCGCCGGTACCGCCCGGGAACTGCCGCTTCACAGTCTTCTTATCCACCCAGGGGAAGAGCGTGACATCGAGATTCATACCAGGCGGGTTCAGCGCGGGAGGCGCGGCCTGGCGAACAGTGGAAATGATCCCGTCATAATGCAGCCAGAAGGCCGCTCGGCCGGTGAGGAATTCGGCCTGTGCCCCAGGCGTGTCGAGACTGAGCACATCCGGAGAGAATATCTTGTTGCGGGCCAGGTTGAAGATTAAGTCGAGCGCCTCGACGACTTCAGGGTCGGTAAACTTGCCATGTCCTTGCAAGGTTGCCTGGGTTTTTTGAACCGACTTGTTACCGGTGACCTGTGCATAGGTCGTGAAAAACCACACAGGCCAGAGGTAGATGTCCTTGCCGTCGTGGGTGTAGGCACTCACCCCTTGCTTGTTCAGCGCCTTACCAACGCTGAGCAGATCGGCATAGGTCTGCGGCGCCACAAGGTGATACTTGTCCAGTAGCGCCTTATTGTAGAAGATTGGGAATCCGCCCGTCGACCCGGAGGGTAGCGCCCACAATGTCTTATTGACCGTGTAGGTGGTAAGGCCAAGCGGCATGAATCGATTGAGGTACGGTGTGTTGTTTAGGGGTAAGAGGTCGCCGGCTAGCGCATAGCGGCGGAGATCCTGGCCATTCAGGTAGAGCAGATCGATCTGCTCGCCGGCCGCCAGTGCCGCGGAAAACAGCGCCACGAAGCGTTCCGAGGTAAAGCCATGGTTCTGGATTGAAATACCGGGGTGGGCCTGCTGGAACTGTTTGAACAACTGCGTTGGGCCGGGCTGCGTCGGCGTGGGGACGATTATGCCGTACACGTTGATGCTGCCCTGATACCCGCTTGACGCCGCGTGTGCCGCGCGGGGTAACAGACTCGCTAGACCAGCTGCCGCGCCTACGCTCGCGGTCGTCTTTATGAAGTCGCGTCGTGAAAGATCCGTTGTCATCGGTTTCACCTCATCCTTAAGCATCAATGCTTGGTGGGGACATCGACGGTGTGCGGACCAACGTGTGTAAACTATTTCATGAGCACCTCCTCGCAGAGCGCGGGCGGGCGTTCAACCCCAGTTACGGGAGTGCGCGTGTCAGCTGCTGCTCCCGGCTGGGGCTCCTCCTCGTTGTTGGCGGTCGCTACGGTAGAGCGCCGCACAATCAGGGGGGTGGCGAAGGTTAGAGAGACGCCCGGGAGCGCTGGATTGCGCACCCGGTCGAGGATAGCCTGCATAGCGGATGCGCCCATCTCATACAATGGCTGGGCGATGGTGGTGAGCGGTGGGTCGTAGAGCGCGGCTATCGGGATGTTATCGAAGCCAATTACGGCCACATCCTGGGGGACGCGCTTTCCTTGCTGCTTCAGAGCGGAGATCACGCCGATTGCGATCATGTCGTTGCCCGCGACGATCGCGGAAGGCATGGAAGGCAGAGCCAGCAAGCGCCGAGCACCTCTCTGCCCACTTTCCATATCGAACGTCGCGGTGATCATGAGCTCAGAGTCAGCGGTGATTCCCCGATCGCTCAAGGCAGCGAGATATCCTTCTCGGCGTCCGGTGCCCGCGGTCTCGAGCGGTGCGATGATAGCGATGCGTTGGTGACCGAGATCCAGCAGGTGAGTCGTCGCGTCATATCCGGCCCGATGATCATCCACATGCACCGTCACTATCTTCTCGTGACGCGATCTGTTGTCAATGAGTACCACATGCATGCCGTCGGCCACGAGCGCTTCGATCTCGGAAATTGTTATCTCGCCGCCGCCGGTAAAAAATAGGCCGGCGACACGCTGGCGTCGAAGTGCCCGGATGTACGTATTGAGTTTGGACGGATCGCCATCGGTATTGCACAGGAAGACCACATACCCCTCACGGTGCGCCAGGTCCTCGACACCGCGTACCATCTCGGGCCAGTACGGGTTGGTAATACTGGGAACCAGTATGCCGATGGTGTGTGTGCGCCTGCTTCGCAGACTACTCGCCAAATGGTTCGGCTGGTAATCAAGATCATTGATGATCTGCCGTATT
>JAQBPC010000428.1 GCA_028287725.1 Chloroflexota bacterium
GCGCCCTGAAAGTTGGCCTCACGAAGATCGCATCGGTCGAATACGGCGCCCGTCAGGTCAGCCTCTTGGAAGGACGCCTCGGTAAGCTCACAGGTGGTAAAGCGCACAGGACCGAACTTTGCCCCAAAGAACAGCGCGAGCGGCGCGATACAGTCGGTGAATACCGCATCGCGGATACGCCCCTCGATAGCTCTAAAGCCCAGCATCCGGCTCGCCAGCACCTCGACGCGCGTCAAGAACGCTCTGTCCCAGTTCGCCTCGGCGAAATCGCAGGCCGTGAACTGACCATCGGAAACGTGGACACCAGGGAGCTGAGTCTTGTTCAACCGGACGCGCTCGAACCAGACCCGGTCGAAAGTCATGTCGCGCGCAGACTGGCCTGTCAGCACGGCCTCGGCCAAGTGGAAATTAGCGTATCGCGCATCATCTTCGAGCACGCCTTCGAGAAGGGCGACGAGCCGGTCGCTCGTGATCGGACGCTGCGGCGCCTTGATAGTCCCAACCCGTTTCCGGCCCGCGCTCGGTATGGTGCGTCTCTCTTATGCCTCGCGCCTCTGCTTTAGCCAATGGCGGCTATCGATTACGCTAAGCAGACGGGAAAAGGCCAATGCTGGTATCTATTGTGATTGCACGGCACCACCGGCGTCCTGCGCCAGTTTGTCGCGATAGGCGGCCCATGCGGCCAGTAACTCGCTATAGTTGGCGAGTTCCGTGCGCGCGCCGTCGAGTCCTTGATGGTCGAAAGGCTCGGCCTGCCCAAGCTCTTGGAACTGGCTTTGAGCCGTGGTCAAATGTACTTCGATTCGATCTACCTGCTCCGTTGCCAGTGCCAAGAAGCGCTCCGCTTTTTCGGCCTTGTCCCGCGGAACACCCGTCAGCATCATCCCACGAGGTCTGTCGGACACATAACGGGCCGCAAAGGCGAGAGGTTCTCTTGGCGCCGTACACGACCGCGCCTCATACCTACGCAGTTCTTGGTCGAGCAATTCGTGTTGGACAACAAATGTTGCTTGCAACGCGCTGCAGGTCGCGCTATCGTGCGGCGCAGGGCATACAGTGACATATTCCAAGTGCTCAGCCAAGATATTTAACAGCTGCAGCCCATAGCTGTATTCCTGCTCAGACCAAATCATGTCCACACTATACAGGAAGAAATTTCCGACACGCAAGGCTTCTAGGCGTCGAGCAAAGCAAGGTCGGCCCTCAAGGCCTGGACTACCTCCACGCGGGAAACATAGGTGCCCCGAGCGCGAAAGAGGTGAATTACGGCGAGCGCTTCCAGGTTGACCAGATCAGGATCGTTGGACGACATCTGGCCCCCGGTCTCGCCGTTCGATGCTGGTTTGCCATTCTCCGGTGCAGTCGTTGTCTTGCCAGGGTGTCCGATATCGGACACCTGTTGGGCTGAGGAGGTGGTGGGATTTGCTGTGACACCGAGCTGCGTCGCACGACCTGCCTCTGCATCGCGCCGGAGGCGTCTGACATCCTCGACAGTTTTTACCCGTCCAGATTGAACTCCCTCGATCGCGGCCGGTCGCAGTTGCGCCGGTAGTCGACGGATCTGTCCGGCGGTCGTGGCAGTGATGAGCTCGTCTCGCACCAGGGGAGCAACGGTCTCGTCGTGTGCGATGCCCAGCAACTCCGCTACGTCACCCACGCTACGGCCTGTTCGCCTGGCGATGTAGCGCGCCGACCAATTGTAGTCACGATGGAGGCGGCTTAGCGCCGTCATTACCTCCATCCGGCTGAGATCCTGGCGTGCTAGGTTTTCGGCAAGCGCATCGGCGAAAGCGTCTCGCTCGGTCTCGTCCATCACCACGCATGGCAGGCTACTCACGCGCGCGCGACTGGCGCTGTCGTTGTGGCCCTGCACCACGCGCGAGGCCAATAGGCGACGCGCACCGGCAATCGTGACGTAGAAGCCAGGCCTGGCTGGATCGCGTCGAACGACCAGCGGCTGAAGCAGACCCCGCTCGGCTATCGACTCGGCAAGGTCGTCGAGGTGCTCAAATGTCTTACGTGGGTTATCCGGGTTCGGCGCGAGCCGCTCAATGGGGATGAGTAGGGCGCGCGGCACCGGCGTGAAGCTCGTTTCCGCTGCCGCGGCCTGCTCGTCGGCACTGATGTCGCCCTGCCCGCCCGCGGCGAGCAATTGGTCAGCCAGCGAGCGAGGACGCCGTTTGGTCGATGAGGCCATGGTCGAATAACTCCCTCGCCGGCAGTTCATACTCCGGCGCGTCAAGGTCGTAAGCGGCTATCCGCGCCCGGCGCGGTACCGGTGAAAGCACGGTAAGAGGAGGTTGATGGCGGGCGGCAATGGCACGGATATCCGCCAAGCGTTCGCGGTGCAAGACTGTGCGCTCAACCATTGCCGGCAAGAGCGCGACGAGTCGCATGCCCGGACTTACCGTGAGCCGCTGTGCCTCTATGCCCCGCAAGTACTTGACTAGATTTGCCACGCCCTGGTCCTCAGGATGAACGGGCACGAGAACGAGATGCGCCTCGCGAAGTGACTGAATAGCGGACAGGCCTGGCGGCGTGTCGATAACGATGAGCTGGAGTCCGTCGCCTGCCGGCGGCAGCGCCTCGCCGTCGAGCAAGACCACGCCCGGGCGCAAAAGCTCTGGGCGCAGACGAATCAGCTCAGTCAGGTTCTTGGATTCATCGCGATCGAGCAGCCCGACCGTTGGCCGTGCCTTCGTGCCACGGGTCAAGAGCGCCGCTTGCGTCGCAAGATACAGAGCGGTCGTACTCTTTGATACGCCGCCTTTTTGCGATCCCACCGCAAGCACTTTCCGCACTCGCCTTG
>JAQBPC010000458.1 GCA_028287725.1 Chloroflexota bacterium
ACATCTCCGCAGGTATCGTCGCGGCGGCCGGCGTGGCCGCGCCCGTGGCTTCTCTTCGGGCCGTCTCGAGCGAAGCGCCGGCCATCATCAAGCCAAGCAGCTCCGCATTTGCTTCGGATCGCGACAAAATACCCATCATCCGGCCACGATACATGACGCCGATAGTGTCTGAGAGGGCCAGAATCTCGTCTAAAGATGCGGAAATCAACAACACCGCTACCCCGGCATCGCGCTGCGCAATAGTATGCTTGTAAATGAACTCAATGGCGCCCACATCCACGCCACGGGTTGGTTGGGCAGCCACGAGCAGGCGGGCAGGCTGGCCCATTTCTCGAGCTACGACCAGTTTCTGCTGATTGCCCCCGGAGAGGAAACGCGCTTTCGTCGTCACACTCGGGGTGCGCACATCAAAGCGCTTCACTGCTTCCTGTGCCGCCTCGGTAATGGCTCCCAAACGCAACAGCGGCCCGAGCGAATACGGCGGCCGCCGGAAACTCTTGAGCACCAGATTCTCGCTCACCGTGAATTCACCGATCATACCGCGGCGATGACGGTCGGATGGGATGCAAGCCACGCCGCTCTCGATCAACGCTTGCGGGCTTCGACCAAGCAATTCCTGGCCGAGCAGACGAACGGAACCGCGAAGGGCCTTCCGCACGCCGGTCAATGTTTCCTCCAACTCGGCCTGACCGTTCCCGTCGACCCCGGCGATGCCGAAGATCTCACCAGAACGAACCGCGAATGCGAGGCCGTCTATCGCTGTTGTGCCCAGGTCGCCGCGCACCACGAGATCGCGCACCGTGAGCACTTCGGAGCCGGGATTCGCCTTGCCGCGATCTACCTCGAGGACCACAGGCCGGCCAACCATCATGGTGGCGAGGGTGGAGTTGGTGGCCTCGGAAGGATGTGTCTCGCCGACCACGCGGCCGCCCCGCATCACCACGATGCGGTCGCTTATCTGGCGCACCTCGTCGAGCTTGTGGCTGATGAAGATCAACGAACGGCCGTCCGCGGCGAGTTTCCGCATGATCCCGAACAGCTCGCGCGCTTCCTGTGGCGTGAGAACGGCGGTCGGCTCATCGAGAATCAGGATCCGGGCCGATCGGTATAAGGCCTTGACGATTTCCACGCGCTGTTGCAAGCCGACCGAAAGATCGGCGACGCGGTCGTAGGGATTGAGCTCGAGACCGAACTGTGTAGAGAGATCGCGAACAAGCGCGGCGGCACGTCGCCGGTCGACGAAGATGGTACCGGGCTCCTGCCCTAAAATGATGTTTTCCGCTACGGTGAGCGGCGGCACCAACTCAAAGTGTTGGTGGACCATGCCGATGCCTAGAGCGATTGCATCGCCAGGGCCCTGGATGGAAACAGGCTTCCCATCTACGATGATCCGGCCTTCGTCCGGATGATAGAGGCCGGACAAAATATTCATGAGCGTGCTTTTGCCGGCGCCGTTCTCTCCGAGAATTGCCAGGATTTCGCCGGCGCCGAGCTCGATCGTCACGTCGTCGTTAGCCAGCACGCCGGGGAAGCGCTTGGTTATGTGCTCCAGCCGTAATACGGGCGACGACTTGTCCATAATTTTATGGCGTAGGGCAGGCGCCTTATTGGCGCCTGCCCATCCGCTATCCTCCAAACCCGACCGTAGTGTGCTGAAAACTACTTGGAGGGAACGACAATCTTACCGGAGATGATCCCAGCTCTGGCCTTAGTGACCGCAGCGGTAACTGCCGCGGGCACCTTTGAGCTCAGGCCATGATACGGGGCCAAGCCCACACCATTGTTCTTGAGGTTCCAGATCAGGGTACCGGCCTTGAACTTGCCCTTCGAATCAGCCACAATCGCAGCGGCCACAGCGACCTCAACATGCTTAACGACGCTGGTCACTGTCGAGTTCGGGTGCAGGAAGTTCTGGTCCGCGTCGACGCCGATGCCCCACACGTGGCGCTGGTCAGCGGCGGTCAGCGTACCAAGGCCCGAGGCGCCTGCCGCCGGGAAGAGTACATCGGCGCCGCCGTTGATCTCTTGCAGTCCGGCCGTCTTACCTTTGCCCTGATCGGTAAAGGATCCCGTGTAGCTGGTAAGCACTTTCACCTTGGGATCGTAGGAAAGGGCGCCCGCCTTGTAACCCACGAGGAAGTTCTGGATCACAGGCACGTTAAGACCACCGACAAAGCCGATGGTGTGCGTCTTGCTCATGCCTGCCGCCACGATGCCAGCCAGGTAGGAAGACTCATTCGGTGTGAAAATATTGCCAAGAATATTGGCCGGGCTCGGCGAGTAGGCGTAATCGATAATCGTGAAGTGGACTTTAGGGAACTTGGCGGCAACGGTTGTCAGGGCAGTACCAAATGAGAAGCCAACCGCCACGACCATATTGGCCTGCTGCGCGGCCGTGGTGAGGTTCTTCACGTAGTCGCTCGGGTTGGTAGTTTCAATATCGCCAAACGTCCAACCGGCCGCCTTTGCTCCGGCGACCGTGCCAATGTAGCCAAGGTGGTTGAACCCGTTGTCGTTGAGGCCGCCAATATCGGTTACGAAAATGACTTTCTTACCGGCGGCATTGGCTTGAAATCGCGGCGCCACGGCGCCGGCAAGCAGCACACCGGTCAGGCTCAATGCCCCGGCGACATAGACCATGCGTTTATTCATACTGGAGTTCCCTTTTAGTTATTTCGCCTACAAAACGATGTGAGGAAAATACCTGACTACGGCTTGTTTGATCGTTGGCGGGTGCTTGGCATGGTCGAATAATATTTCTACTGTAGCTCCTAACTAACTACGTACCTCCCTACTCGCCTCCTAACATTCATCGCGATTGTACTGTATCGGAAACATTCTAAATGTAGGGTGAACCGTATCACCCATTGTTACCAGAGTTGTGTCGCCAAAGCTACCGGCAAACAGTCGAACAGCAGTTGCCCGGCGCTTAAGCCGGAGCCATGCTTCCATGCAGCTGCAGAAACGCCGCCAACTCGGCACGGGTTGGGTACGAGGGCACGGTCCCAGCGGAACATACAGAATAGGATCCGGCAGCACAGCCATATCGCACCGCATCGTCGAGAGCAGTACCCTGTGCCAGAGCCACCGCGAGAGCCGCACTGAACGCATCCCCGGCACCGGTGGTGTCCACGGCGTCAACCTTGACCGCCGGAATCTGACGCAGCCCCTGATCGTCGCCGATCCAGGCTCCTTGCTCCCCCACCGTAAGGATAACCGTGCCGGCCCCTGCCCGGCGCAGTGCTTCGACAAGTGCCTGCGGATCGGAGGTCGTAAGGCCGGTTAAGACCTGCGCCTCGGTAACGTTCGGCGTGAGAATATCTACCGCTGCCAGGGCGCCGTCAGGCAGCGGCTGCGCGGGCGCCGGATTCAGGACGGCACGAACACCATGTCTCTTTGCTACTGCCATGGCATGCAGGGCAGTTTCCCTGGGGATCTCAAGCTGGGCAAGCACGACATCCGCTTCCGCGATCGCCTGTTCCGCCTGGTCGATGTGATCGGGGTGCAGCAGACGATTGGCCCCCAGATCGACGGCGATGGCGTTATCGCCTTGAGGGTCGACGAGAATGAACCCGGTGCCGGTCGGCACATCCGGCATTCGATGGACAAACGAAGTATCCAAACCTTCCTTGCGGAACAGGGCAACCGCGGCATGGCCATACGAATCGTCACCTATTGCCGCGAGGAACGTGGTATGGGCGCCAAGCCGCGTGCACGCAATTGCCTGGTTGGATCCCTTCCCGCCGTCCATGGCCTGAAAATCCTGGCCAAGCACCGTTTCACCCCGTACGGGGATACGGGCGGTGCGCATCACCAGCCCAACCGCGTAGGAACCCACAACAACGACGTTTGGCCCATGCGACTGCGTGCCGGTCATAAAACCTGGTACTGCCCTTTCGCTTATCCTTCGGCTGCACGATGATGTGCTCGAATGCCCTGAGAGAGCGGTTGTGGAACGGTTGCCAGGAATAGTGCCGCAGAGCGCCGTCAACCGGCCGCATGGTCGCGCGATAGCCGGATGATATGCAGGATCCTGGGCCATGTCAAGCTAAGGCAAATGACACGCATGGACGGCTTCTCCCACGTGTGCTGCGGGCCGCCCGTTGGGATTATCGCGACGCCCTGGTATCTCAAGCGATACAGCGATAGAAACCGCTAACCAGCCGTCAGCGCAACGGGAGGCGACGGTTCGGTAAGCGGGGGCGCGGAGCCAAGCGCGATCTGTTCATCCAGCGCATTCAGCTCTGCCTGCACCTGCTCGTGGTCCCACGCGAACCGCTGTGCCAGGAGCGCGGCCACGGCTTCGGCGCCCTCGCGGCCACGGCCCGCCGACATGCCGCTCGTCAGCCTGCGCAGCACGACATCGGAGACGGTGCGCGCGCCTTCGTTCTCGACGGCGTGGACCACCTGCGCCATGATGTCCGGAGAGTGTGGACTAACTGGAGCGAACAAAGCGCGATCCTCGACGGCGAAGTCAAGAACCTGGCTGTATCGAGCGCCGTATGTCCGAATGAGATGCGCGATCAGCTCCGGCGGCACGTTGAGACGTGCTGCTTGCGCCTCGGTATGCACCGCGACGTACCGCTCCAGGTCACTCAGCATCCCCCCTGGGAGCGGGAGATCGGCGGTGCGACTCTTCCCCGGGTGCTTCAAGATGCGGCATACGGTGTCGACGACATCCTCCGCAACCCAGCGATACGCGGTGAGCTTGCCGCCAATGATGCTCAGCAGGCCGGGTATGCCATCCTTCTCGAGGTGGTCGTAGAGCAAATGCTTGCGAGACACATCAGATTCGGGGATACCCTCGATATGCATCAAGGAGCGCACTCCGGCCCAGGTGAAATAAATGGGGTCCCATGGCTCGTTCGGGTATGCGCGGCGCACCTCGGATAGCAGATAGCGGATGTCCTCGGGCTCGGCGGCGATGCGGTCGAGGCTCCCGGTGTAATCGGTATCGGTAGTACCCACAAGGGAATAGCCGTTCCAGGGCACGACGACGAATAGACGGACATCGCTTTTCGCATATAGCACCACGGCCGTGTCGCCGACCTTGGGCATCACCAGGTGCACGCCCTTGGTTCGACGTGAGAGGGTGCCCATCCGGCCGGTCATGGCGCCGATGTCGTCGAGCCACGGGCCTGCGGCGTTGAGCACCAGGCGAGCACGCAGCTCACGTCGCTCACCGGTGATGGTGTCCTCGGCGATCACACCGCATACGGCATCGCCCTGACGAAGCAAACCGGTTGCCCGCGAGTGGTTGTAGAGCGTCGCACCAGCCTCGCGCGCGGCGATCGCGTTCTCGACATTGAGACGTTCGGTAAAGGTGATCTGGCCGTCAAAGTAGCGAAACGAGCCCTGCAACCCTTCAGGGCGGAGGCCCGGCTCGAGCGCCAGGGTCTCCTGGGGATTCAGATGCCGGTGGTTGGGAAGCGACTTATCATATGAGAGTGCGTCGTAGAGCACCATGCCCGCGCGTAACTTCAGGCGGTTGAACAGGCTCTGGTTATACAAAGGCACCAGGAATGGAAGCGGCTTCACCAGGTGCGGCGCGTTGCGAAAGAGCCGCTCGCGCTCGCGAAGGTCCTCTCTAACCAACCCGAAGTCATACATTTCGAGGTAGCGGAGACCACCATGAGCCAGACGGGTAGCGCGATTACTTGTACCCCAGCCATAATCTTCCTTCTCGACCAGGGCCACGCGAAGGCCTCGCAGCGCGGCATCGCGCGCGGCGCCCAACCCAATAATGCCGCCGCCCACAATCACCAGGTCGTAGCGTAAATCACTCGCCCCGTTCCCTGGCACAAGTATCCTCATCATCCGCTCCCGGGCCGTGAAATTCGAATCTCTATGTACAATAGCAGGCTTTCAAGGCGAACGCTGTCGTCACCGCAGATATTGTGCAAAAAGTCCACGGTATACACTCACAGTACGAGTAGAGTGAATGAAGCCAGTAGGACACGTTATGGAGGCGGGCATGTTGCAACAGGATATCGGCTTAATGGTCTTGCGGGCGCCTAC
>JAQBPC010000484.1 GCA_028287725.1 Chloroflexota bacterium
TCTTCTGCAGGTTCTCCGACAAGCGCTGCTGCTGCCATTGAACGGTCGTGTAGAAGTAGGTAAAGCCGAAGACCAACACGAAGGTCAAAATCCAGTAAACGGCATTCCCCTGGTTGAAGGTATTGACGAAGAAGTCCGCCACGTTCTTCACCCAGTTGGTATGCGACGGCTGGAAGTAACTCGCCACAATCGCCGGTGTCGTAACAATGGAGAAGGCAAAGATCAGCGGGATCATGCCTGCGGAGTTCACACGTAGCGGGATGTGCGTGCTCTGCGCCTGGGTCAATCGACCACGAACCACGCGGCGCGCGTACTGAACTGGAATACGACGCTGTGCCTCTTGTACGAACACAATCGCCGCTATGATCAGTATGCCTGCGATTCCGAGCGCCACCAACTCGGTAAGATTACCCGAGCTAAGCGCCGAGCCCACATAGGTTGGAAGCCGCGCTATGATGCCCGCGAAAATGATCAGCGACACGCCGTTGCCGACTCCGCCTTCGGTGATCAGCTCACCCAACCAGATCAGGAACATGGTGCCGCAGGTCAGCACAGTCATGAAGCCAAGGGTCGACCAGAGATTCCCGCCAAAGAAGCCAAAGTTATGAATTAGGCTCGTGCTGTTTGAAATGAGCACTCCCTGTCCATATGCCTGCAACGCGGCAAGCGGGATGGTACACAGGCGGGTAATCTGGTTCAGCTTGTTTCGGCCGGCTTCACCCTCGCGACTGAGCTCCTCGAGACGCGGGATAACCGGAAGCAAAATCTGAATGGCAATCTGAGCGGTGATGTATGGGTACACGCCGAGCGATACGATCGAGAACCCACCGGAACCACCGGAGAACAGGCTCAGAAGCTGGAATATCTTGTATTTGCTGAGAAGGTCGTTAAACGCCGTTTGGTCGATACCCGGAACGGGTATCGACGCGGCGAAACGATATATCACCAGGATGCCCAGTGTGAACAGCAGCTTTCGGCGTAGATCCGGAAGCTTAAAGGCATTGAGCGCCGCTTGTAACATCTCGGGTCTCCTCAGGCGTCTGCGTCGGTGGCTGTCTCGGCTCCAGCTGGCTCGGTATCGCGAGCGGGTGCGCCGATGATGGAACCGCCTGCCTCTTCTATCTTGATGCGGGCTGCCTCAGTATAACTGAGACCATCAATTACCAACGCCTTTTCAATCGCGCCATTTGCCAGAAGCTTCAGCGGTCGTTCGTCATTCGGATGAACGAGTCCGGCACGCTCCAGTAATCCCCGATTGATAGTGGTATCGGCATCAAACTGATTTAGGTCCTGTAGCTTGATGATCTCATACTCAACGCGGAAGGGATTCTTGAAGCCGCGGCGGTGTGGCAACCGGAGATGGATAGGCGTCTGGCCACCTTCAAAGCGTGGGTTCCACCCACCGCCCGAACGGGCTAGCTGGCCCTTTGTACCACGTCCGGCCGTCTTGCCACGGCCCGAGCCATAACCACGCCCCACGCGGCGTTTCTGCCGGTGAGTGCCTGGATTTGGATGAAGGTCATCAAGCTTCATGCGCGTCCCCCTGTGGATTGTTCGTCTACCACTTCTACGACTTCGACCAAGTGGCGGACCGCGTGGAGCATCCCGCGCAATGACGGCGAGTCCTCCCGCTCGATAATGCTGCCCAGCCGGCTAAAGCCCAGCGTGCGAATGGTCTCGCGCTGACGCTGGTTGTAGCCGATCATGCTTTTCTTATAGCGGATGCGTACACGTGCCATTAGCCTATGCCTCCGGGCCACGCAAGATGCGGCCAACGCTCAACCCGCGGTTCCTGGCCTCATCCTCAATGCGCCGAAGCGATGATAACGCCTTCATCGTGGCGGTCACTACGTTGATCTTGTTGTTGCTGCCAAGCGACTTGGTAAGGATGTCATGAATGCCGGCGGACTCGACGACAGGCCGCACTGATTCGCCGGCGATGACGCCGGTGCCGGGAGCTGCGGGCCGTAGAAGTACGCGAGCAGCGTTATACCGCACCTCGATCGGGTGCGGAATCGTGCCCTTTACAAGCGGTACACGAATCAAATTCTTTTTGGCGGCCTCGACACCCTTGCGAATCGCTTCGGGCACTTCGCCTGCCTTGCCAAGACCATAGCCGACGACGCCGTTGCCGTCGCCGACCACCACGACAGCACTAAAGCTGAAGCGGCGGCCACCCTTCACAACCTTGGCGACGCGGTTGATTTGCACCACCCGTTCCTCAAGGTTGCCCAGGGTCGCTGGATCAATTTTTGCCATCTCGTAAACCTTTCCCCAACTTCGGGTCGGGCCTGGTTGTTTCAGGATCCAGGGTATCGATCATTCGAGTACCGCGCACCTTGAATTCGTTTGCGTCCCGGATGCTGTGTTGGTCTCGCGACCCTCTTTGACCGGCAATTGGCCGGTTTAAAGCGATTTAGAATTCAAGCCCGCCTTCGCGAGCCCCTTCAGCCAGAGCTTTGACACGACCATGGTAGAGATACCCGGCCCTATCGAACACGACTTTGCTCAGGCCCTTCTCTTTGGCCCGCTGCGCGAGCAGCTTACCGACCGCAGTCGCCTGAGCAACCTTTGCGTTCTCACCATCCACTGGGTTCGCCGAGCGCAGATCCTTTTCGACAGTTGAGGCGGCTACGAGAGTATGGCCCTCATCGTCATTTATGATCTGGGCGTAGATATGAGCGCTGCTGCGAAACACGCAGAGACGCAGGCGCTCCTGGCTACCGGAAATCTTGCCGCGAACCCGCTTACGGCGTCGTTCGCGCGCTTCACGCGCATTTTTCTTTGTAATCATCGACGCCCCTACTTCTTCTTCCCGCCGACCTTACCGGACTTACCGGCCTTGCGGCGAATCACTTCACCCGCATACTTGATGCCCTTGCCCTTATATGGTTCGGGCTTCCGCCAGCGCCGGATTTCGGCCGCGGTCTCGCCGACGACCTGCTTGTCGATGCCGGTCACCGTTACGCGATACGGCTCAGTTGCACGACCTTCTTGAACCGTGAAAGAAATACCTTCCGGTGGTGTGACGACAACCGGATGCGAGAAGCCCAGAGATAAGGTAAGCCCTTTGCCGGCAAGCTGAGCACGATACCCAACGCCGTTAATCTCTAAGGTCTTGCTGAATCCGGCGGTAACGCCAATCACCATGTTGTCAACGAGCGTCCGAGTGAGGCCATGCAATGAGCGATCCGTTTTCGAGTCGGACGCCCGTTGAACGACCAGCACACCGTCATTGCGCTCAACCGAAACCCCTTCGGGCACGACGTGGCTGAGCTTGCCTTTCGGTCCCTGAACGCTGACGTTCTTGCCGTCGATTGTCACCGTGACACCCGTGGGCACGGGGACGGGACGTTTTCCTATTCGTGACATTGAACCTCTCCCCGTCCTGCTACCAGACTTCGCACAGCAGCTCGCCACCCACGCCGAGGCGCTTGGCGTGCTGGCCAGTGATCACGCCACGGGGGGTCGAAATGATCACGAGACCTATACCGCCCAATACACGTGGGATGCGATCCTTGCCGGTGTAAATGCGCAGACCGGGCTTACTGAGTCGCCGTAAGTGCGTCATAACGGGCCGGCGCTGCGGGGTGTACTTCAGCACAACCCGAAGCGTCACCTTTGCACCGTCGCGCACGACTTCGTAATCTCGCACAAAGCCCTCATCCACGAGAATCTGGGCAATGTGCTCTTTCATATTCGAGTGTGGAATATCTACAGACGTATGTCGCGCCATGAGACCATTGCGCAGGCGCGTCAACATATCGGCAATTGGGTCGCTCAGTTGCATTCTTGCTTCTCCTTACCAGCTTGCCTTGGTCACACCAGGCAATTCACCCAGTAAGGCCAACTCGCGGAAGCAAATTCGGCATAGGGCAAACTTACGAATATACGCGCGCGGCCGTCCGCACCGCAGGCACCGGTTGTGCTGCTGCGTCTTGAACTTGGTCGGACGCTTCGACGCCACAATCTTGGACTTCTTAGCCACGGACCCTCCTGTCCCGTCCTTCGGGATGGTTAGCATGTCCTTACAAAAGGTAATTGACACACTGTGCTTATGCTGCGCGGAACGGCATCCCCAAGAGCTGGAGCAGCCTGCGCCCTTCTTCATCCGTTCGCGCGGTTGTGACGATGCTCACTTCCAAACCGCGAAGCCTGTCGACCTTATCGTAGTCGATCTCTGGAAACACCAGCTGCTCGCGCAAACCCAGCGTATAGTTTCCGCGACCATCGAACGACCGAGGTGATACGCCCTGGAAGTCGCGAATACGTGGCAGCGCAATGCTGGTCAAGCGATCCAGAAACTCCCACATGCGGACACCGCGTAACGTCACCATGGCGCCAATCTCCATGCCGGCGCGTACCTTGAACTGGGCGATGGATTTCTTCGCCTTCGTAACAACCGGCTTCTGACCCACGATGATCTTGAGGTCGTTCACCGCGGCGTCCACTGCCTTGGCGTTCGTGATCGCCTCGCCCAGGCCGATGTTGATCACAATCTTATTGAGGGTCGGGAGCTGCATCCGATTCTGGTAGCCAAACTCCTTCTGCAGAGCCGGCCCCACCTCTTCTTCGTACCGCTCCCTGAGACGTGCGGCCATTCCTAGCTCCTGTCGATCACTTCATTGCACTTCTTGCACACTCGGGCACGACGACCGTCGGGCAACTGCGTCTTGCCAACTCTCGTTGGCTTTCCGCACTGCGTGCAGATCAGCATTAGATTTGAGACGTGCAGCGGTGCTTCCATCTCAACCACACCGGCCTGGCGAACGCCCGGCCGACCCTTGGTGTGCTTCTTGACGAAGTTCACACCGCCGACGACCGCGCGGACGCGATCTTCCTTGATAACCATGCGATTGACGGTGCCCTGCTTGCCACGGTCTTTACCTGCAAGCACGAGGACCTCATCGCCCTTCTTGATATTTGGCTTCGGCGCGTACCGATCCATAATTAGAGCACCTCCGGCGCCTGCGACAGGATCTTGGTAAAGCCACGCTCACGAAGCTCGCGAGCGACCGGGCCAAAGATTCTCGTGCCGCGTGGATTGTTCTGAACGTTGATTATGACAGCGGCGTTATCGTCGAAGCGAATGTGCGATCCGTCGATTCGGCCATATTCCTTGGCTGTGCGAACGACGACCGCACGCACGACCTCGCCCTTTTTTACACCCGCGCCAGGGGTAGCAACTTTGACAGCAGCGATGATGATATCGCCGACGCGCGCATACTTCCGGGCGCCACCGCCCAGAACGCGAATGCACATGATTTCCTTGGCGCCAGAATTGTCGGCTACGCGCAGCCGCGATTGAACCTGAATCATAACGAGGCTCCCCCTTTCCGGCAGCCACCGACGAACGTGTGTCGGGTCATTTAGCCCTGTTCGGCCGTAACCGAAGCGGGGATAACGCCCTCTGTGGCGCGCACGTCATGGGCGAGAATCTCGGCCACGCGCCAGCGCTTTTCTTTACTCAATGGGCGCGTTTCCTCTATGCGCACTGTGTCGCCAGTACGGCATGTATTTAGCTCATCGTGAGCCTTGAAACGCTTGGTTACGCGTACGGTGTGCTTGTAGAGGCGGTGCTTGCGCAAAGACTCCACGGCAACCACAACCGTCTTATTCATCTTGTCGCTTACGACGCGACCAACCTTTTGCTTCCGCCGACCGGCTTGCGACGCCGCCGCGACGGGCTGTGTTACTTGATCCGCCATCTAGCTGGTCCTCCGCAGTTGGTCTTCACGTAGCAACGTCTTGACCCGCGCAATCTCCCGGCGCAGCTTCTTTAGCTGCGCTATATTGGTGGATTGGCGATTGGCGAGCTGAAACTTTAGCGTTGCAAACTGGTCTTGTGTCTCCTGCAGGTGCCGCAGCAATTCACCGGCGGTCCGGCTTCGGAGCTCCATAGTGCTCTTACTCAACTGACGCGTCCTCCGACTCCTCGGCATCGCCCTCAGGCGCGGCCGTCTCAATGCGGGTGACGAACTTGGTTGGGATTGGCAGCTTAAACGACGCAAGACGCATTGCCTCGCGGGCAGCGTCTTCGCGGACACCTGCAATTTCAAACAGGATGCGTCCCGGCTTGACCACCACCACCCAATGGTCGGGTGCACCCTTACCGCTACCCATTCGCGTTTCCGCGGGTTTTGCGGTTACAGGCTTCGCGGGAAACACACGAATCCAAATCTTGCCACCACGGCGGGTATAACGAGTAATGACACGACGGGCAGCCTCGATCTGCTTGCTCTCGAGCCAGCACGTACCCTGAGCTTGCAGGCCAAACTCGCCGAATGCAACCTCCGTGCCACGATGAGCGGTACCCTTCCGCCGGCCACGGTGTACCTTACGGTACTTGACTCTCTTAGGCATCAACATCGTAGGTCTCTCCTATGCCGTGGTTCCGGCTTGACCACCGCCACCACCCGCGCGCGGCGGGCGAGGTCGGCGCCGCTCCGGCGGGCGCTCACCAGAGGGAACGGCATCTGTCTGGCGCAGTTGGCCAGGTAGCACGTCACCCCGATAAATCCACACTTTTACACCGATGGTGCCGTACGTGGTACGGGCGACCGCGGTACCGAAGTCAATGTCGGCACGCAAGGTATGCAACGGCACGCGACCACGGCGCTCCCATTCACGGCGCGCCATTTCTGCGCCGCCAAGGCGACCCGCGACGTTGACACGGATGCCCTTGGCGCCGGCCTGCATGGCTCGCTGAACGGTCAGCTTCATCGCTCGCTTAAAGGCAACTCTCTTCTCGAGCTGTTCAGCCACGTTTCGAGCCACCAGGACGGCGGAAAGATCGGGTGTGCGAAGCTCAAGAATGTTGACCGCAACACGCTTGCCCGTCTTCTGCTCCAGCAATTTGCGCAGCTCGTCGACATTCGCACCGCTCTTGCCGATGATGATTCCCGGCTTGGCGGTGTGAATCATGACTGTCACGCGGTTTGCGGCACGCTCGATCTCGATCATCGCGATACCGGCATTGCGATGCCGCGTGAAAATCAACTCACGCAACATCAAATCCTCATGCAAGAGGGTCTTGTATTCACGGCCCGCATACCAGCGCGCCTGCCAGGTTCGGTTAACCCCGAGCCTGAAGCCAATAGGATGTACCTTGTGCCCCACGCTCTACCCCCTATCCTCAACCACAACAGTGATGTGGGTATGGCGCCGGAGCTTTGGCATCGCGCGGCCCTTCGACACACGCCATGCGCGCTTAAAGGTCCGTCCTTCGTCTGCCATAACCGTATGGATATAAAGATCCGCCGGCTCCATTTGATAATTGTTCTCCGCATTGGCCACCGCGGACTTCAGCACCTTGTATACATCCTTCGCTGCATGCTGCGGCATGAATTGAAGAATCGTCAGTGCCTCCGTCGCCTTACGCCCGCGGATTGAATCGACCACGAGTCGCACCTTCCGGGGCGAGCCCTTGACGTCGCGGGCGACTGCGCGTGCTTGTGCCATTCTTCGTCCTCCCGCTTACTTCAAGGCCGTGGATCGTTCGGTTTTGCCACCATGACCACGGAAGTGGCGGGTAGGCGCGAACTCACCCAGACGGTGGCCGACCATGTTCTCACTAATAAAGATCGGCACATGGCGGCGCCCATCATGAATAGCGATAGTATGATTCACGAAATCAGGGAAGATCGTCGAGGCGCGAGACCACGTCTTGATAATCTTCCGCTCGCGGGACTTATTCATCGCTTCAATCTTCTTCATAAGATTCGGGTCGACGAACCAGCCCTTCTTAGTTGACCGTGACATAGCGCTCCCTCCCTTCCCTACTTCTTACGCCGGCGAACGATGAGCCGGTCGGTCTTAGGATTATGTCGTGTACGATGGCCTAGCGCCGGCTGACCCCACGGTGTTTGCGGCTGGCCGCCGATGGGCGCGCGGCCCTCACCACCACCGTGCGGGTGATCGACCGGGTTCATGACCGAGCCACGCACGGTCGGGCGAATGCCCTTCCAGCGCGACCGGCCGGCCTTGCCGATGCTCTCGTTCTCGTGGTCGATATTACCTACCTGACCAAGCGTGGCACGCGCCACCAGTGGTACCAACCGAACCTCGCCACTGGGCATGCGCAGCTGCGCGTATTTGCCTTCTTTAGCCATCAACTGTGCGGCGGTGCCCGCGCTCCGCACCAGCTGAGCGCCCCGGCCGGGCTGCATCTCGACGTTATGAATCGTGCTACCCAGCGGAATGTTTCGCAGCGGCAAGCAATTGCCGACGCGAATTTCAGCTTCGACGCCGGACATGATGGTCTGGCCAACCGTTAAGCCTACGGGCGCCAGGATGTATCGCTTCTCGCCATCGGCGTAGGTAACCAGCGCGATGCGGGCCGTCCGGTTCGGGTCGTACTCTATCGAGCTGACCGTGCCTGGCACGCCGTCCTTGTTACGCTTAAAGTCTATAATCCGGTACCGGCGCTTGTGGCCGCCACCACGGTGACGAACCGTAATCCGGCCCTGGTTGTTGCGACCCGCATGCCGCTTCAGCGGCTCGGTGAGCGACCGCTCCGGCTTACTGCGAGTGATTTCCGCAAAGTCCGAAACCGACATGCCACGCCTACCCGGCGAAGTCGGCTTATATTTCTTCACTGGCATTGGTTATGTTCCTCACACACTGCCGAAGAAATCATCAATAGATTGCCCGGGCTGCAGCGTGACATAGGCCTTTTTCCAGCCTGGAATCATGCCCCGCTTCTTCCCCATGCCGCGCTCGCGCGATCGCACCGTGGCGGTGTTTACGTCGAGCACCTGAACCTTGAACCGCTTCTCAACAGCTTCGCGGATCTGGATCTTGTTCGCGTCACGCGACACGCGAAACGTGTACTTGGCGCTGGGATTAGTGCCGCGGCGTCGTGATGGAGTTGGATTTGCTTGCGCGGTGCTCTTTTCAGTAATCACCGGCCGCTCAAGAACGCGATATAGTTCCATTAGCCCAACTTCTCCTCGATCGCACGAATACTTGCGGCAGTGGTCAGCACCCAGTCCGCATTGATTACATCGTAAGTATTCAAGATAGAGGCCGGTACCAACTGCACTTGCGGAATGTTTCGCATGCTCTGCAATACGTTGTCGTCGCGCTCATCAAGCACCACGAGCACCTTACGTGAGAGAGACAGCGCCGAAAGCAGATCGACCATGGCCCGGGTGCGAGGCGCATCCAACCCAAAAGAATCGATTACTTTCAAGCGTTCATTGCGAACTTTGTCCGACAGCACACAACGGAGCGCACCCTGACGCATCTTTTGGGGCATTCGCTGCCGCCATTCGCGCGGCAAGGGACCAAAGACCACGCCGCCGCCCTTCCATTGGGGAGCGCGCGTGCTGCCTTGCCGAGCCCGGCCGGTGCCCTTCTGCCGGTACGGCTTCTTGCCGCCGCCGGACACCTCGCCGCGGGTTAGTGCCTTCGCCGTTCCTTGCCGCTGGTTCGCCAGATACGCGACGACGGCCTGGTGCACCAAGGAGCCGTTCTCAGGCGCATCAAACACGCGATCGCTGACGTCCAACGTCGAAATGGAGGCGCCCGCAGAATTAAAAACATTGACTTGAGGCATTCGCTTCTTTGTCCTTTACCTATCAGCGTCCAGCCACGGCACGCTGAGCGTACCCTGACTCACGGTTGACGGTGGTCACTTCGCCAAGCGCTTCTTTATCGCCTTACGAACTGTGACCAGGCCCTGATCCGCACCGGGAACAGCGCCCTTCACCAACAGTACATTGTTCTCCGTGTCAACTCCTACCACCTGCAAATTCAGGGTGGTGTGGCGTACGTGTCCCATGTGACCGGCCATCCGAGTGCCCTTGAAGACGCGACCTGGAGTCGTACCCGAGCCAATCGAGCCTGGAGCTCTAAGGCGATCGGACTGACCGTGAGTCTTCGGACCGCCGGCAAAGCCATGGCGTTTCACGCCGCCCTGAAAGCCTTTGCCCTTGGTTGTCCCGCAGACGTCTACAAAGTCACCTTTTGCGAAAATCTCGACGGTAATTGCCTGGCCGACCTCTGCACCCTCCGCACTACTGCGGAATTCGCGAAGAAACCGGAGGTTGCTCAGGTTCCTCTTCTTGAGGTATCCCGCTTTCGGCTTGGTGATGCGTTTGTTTGTTTGCTCAAACGCAACCTGCACCGCTTCGTATCCGTCCTTTGCCGGCGTACGGACGGCAGTAACGAAGCACGGCCCGGCCTGGATTACCGTCACCGGTACGACGCTTCCGTTCTCGAGGAACACCTGCGTCATGCCGATTTTACGGCCCAGAATGTGGTCCATCAGCTTATCTCCAGCTAGAGCTTCATCTCGATGTCGACGCCGGCAGGCAACGACAATTTTGCAAGTGATTCCAAAGTGCGAGGATTGGGATCCAGCACGTCGATGAGACGCTTGTGCGTCCGGATCTCGAACTGCTCGCGGGAATCCTTGTCAATGAACGGCGACCGAATAACCGTGAAGCGCTGGATGTCCGTGGGCAACGGAACAGGTCCCGATACTTCGGCGCCGGTACGCTGAGCCGTTTCCACGATCTGACGGGCAGACTGATCAAGGACCTTATGATCGTATGCCTTAAGCCGGATACGTATGCGTTGCTTGGCCATTTCTCTCCTTCTGCCCCTCACATGCCGAGCCGCCAGTGCCTAACAGGCTCTGGCGGCTCGACACGATCCCTACTTCTCGATCTTGGTGACGGCGCCGGCGCCGACGGTGCGGCCGCCCTCGCGGATGGCGAAGCGCAGGCCCTGCTCCAGCGCCACGGGCACGATCAGCTCCACGCCCATCTCCACGTTGTCGCCG
>JAQBPC010000488.1 GCA_028287725.1 Chloroflexota bacterium
GCTGGGGCCTGCGCGACGTTGACGATCAGCGCCGAGGTATCCTGCGCCGGCGATGCGACGACTTGCTGCATTTCTCCTGACGTGGCTGCCAGGCAGATAACTACCGCGGACGCCGCGGCGCGAGACCAAAACACGCTGCGGATCTTCTGCTTCATGACTCCTGCTTTCCTCGTCCAGCCATACCACCCTTGATTTCGATCGCGGGATAGAGTTTCCTGGAAGAACGCCTAACCGCACCAACTAAGAACCCATAAATACTTCGCCAACACAGCTTGGGCGATAAGGGCGCGTCGCGGCATCGCGATCTCGGGCATCAACGACGAGCACGAGTCTAAGCTCGATCTGACGAGGAGTATCCTGTCCACAGGCACACGTCAGAGGGCCATTCTCCAACCGGCTAATAGCATCTGTCCTGGTAGTCAGAGGACTGGCAGCCGGGCAGTGAATATGGAGTAGATTAGCAAACTCGTGCGTGGAGTGCAAGAGCTTGGCTTCCGCAGCGCGGTCGCTTCATAGCAGGCAACTGCACGACCTTGCCGCGTGCCCTCACGTGTGTCGAGCCAGCATGCGAGGAAGTGAAGGTCATGAATCGGGACGTGACCTGTCGCCCTACCGATGCCCGGGTCGCCCAGCAACTCCGCGACATCACTCCCTTCTACCAAACGTCGCAGTCGCTACACCGTGACGACGACGCTCGGCGCCGGCATGCGCGGGTAGCCGGGGCGAGCGGGATCAAGTTCGTACGTTCACCGGTATGGGCATTACGTGCGCATGCTCTCATGTAGCGCTTACATGGGGGCGTCGTACGCGAGCGGCTAGATTACGTCTCCGTCCTGGGCGAGCGCCACCACCGCCATGCGCGACTTCTACCGCCGACCGCACTTGAGCAAATTGTCCGGCGGCGGTGCGATACTCACCGTGTCGATTCGGCCCGCGCACCGCTGGAGCCTGCACGCTCAAAGAGCAGACCCGGAACGGGGAGACTCTTGCCCGTACTAAACAGAGGGCAGCTCTCGAAGGGCAGGCGCCTCACTAATCGGGAATGTAGCGGTACACGCCCTGGGTCGTGGCGGCGAGCAGCACCGGGTGGGCGCCGGGTGTTTCCACCAGGTCCATCACGGTAGCGGCGGGGCCGCGCAGCCCACTGCCCAGCGGTCGCCACGGACCGGCGCCTTGCTTTTCGTAGACTCCCAGGCTCATCGTGCCTGCGTAGAGCGTGCCCGATCCGGCGGCCAGCAGGGCCATAGCGTGGCGCTGGGGCATGCCCGCGCTCACGTCGACCCATCGCCCGTCCGCGCCACGCCGCCAGACGCCGCCGCCCATCGTTGTCAGGTAGACCTCCCGATTGGGAGGGCTTCCGGAGGCGAGGTCCTGGACCGGCAGGATCGCCGGCAGGCCGGCGGCACCGGATGCCCAGGTGCGGCCACCGTCGCGGCTCACCATGACCGGCGGTGTCGCCCCGAAGACGCTGGCGAATACGAGGCGCGGATCCCACTTGGCGACCTGCAGCGAGGTGACCGCGCCCGCTCCGCTGGATACCGTGCCTGATGCCCCCGGCCACCGCCACGTCTGTGTCCAGTGCCAGGAGCGGCCGGTGGCGCCCGGCTCGCCGCGGAAGACCGCGCCCTGGCTGCCGGCCAGAAGCACAACCCCCGTCGACGTGGACGCGGCCAGGCTGTAGATCGGGACGACGCCTATCGCCGGATCCGTGCGCAGGACCGAGCTTATACGCCGCCATGTGACGGATTTGCCGGCGGCGCGTGCATAGACCGTGCCGTCGAAACTGCCCGCCCACCGGGCCGTGCCAGCGGGGCTGCCGGCGAGCACGAAGACGGGGTTCCCCCGCAGGCCCGTGCCATCCGGACTCCAGGTGGCGCCGCCGTCAGTCGATCGCCAGATGCCATCTGTGGTGGCGGCAAGCATGAACAAGGGCTGCTCCGGGGCGATCAGCATGGCGGTGGTGTTCGCGTGCAACGACGTTGGCACCCAGCGGCCGCCGGTCGGGAGTGCGTTAGATTTGGCCTGGGGACCAAGCGCATCGGCGCCGCGGTGCGATCGCGCCGCGAATATACCGCCGCAAAGTAGCAGGAGAACCAGAGTGGCCAGGAACGGTGCATGGCCGCGCGCAGCGATACCCGGGTGCATCCGGGGTATGCCCATCAGAGGCCGATGTTCTTGTGCCAGTGGACTGCGTAGCTCTGGCGCCCCAGCGTGATTTGCCCGACCAAATCGCCATGGCCTTTCTGCGTGACGGTCATGTGCCCCAGCGTGAGCGAGTCGGTCGAATCGTAGATCGTGACGAGCATTTGCCCGCGCGCGGCGAGATGGAAATTGTACAGGCCGAGCAGCAAGGTCGTCTGATGGCCCTGGGCGTCGTAGCTGCGGAACTGTGAGATGCCGAAGAGATAGTCGAGGCCGTTGAGATCGATTGCCATGGACCCGCTGATCAGCCGGCTGCCCCGCCCACCGGTTACCAGGGAATATTGTCCGCGAAACGGCTGGGCCAGTTTCAGTGCGATCTTGTAGCGGGCGGGCGTTGGCGAGCTCGGCCCTGTGGTAGCGTCCGCCCGACCAGGCGCATCGAGCAGGAGCAAAATGGCCAGGATGAGCATGATCGGCAGGACGAGGAAGTGGTGCCGGGCGCCGGGCGTGCGCGGATTGCGTGTCACCATATGCGTGCAGTCTCCTTCTTCAGGATCAGGTTTACGTGCCCCGAGGGCGGCAAGCCGGCATCTGAATATGCCCGACGACGACCATTTCGTCCGCTACGTCCCACCCCGGCTGCCCACTGTGGGCAGCCGGGGTGGGACGTATCTACGCCGGTCGCGTCGCGTCGGAAGGGCGCTGGCGCCCTGTCCCGCTTACTCGGCGTGTACGGTGATGGTGCCGGTCGGCGGTGGCACGCCCTTCGGCCGCACCGTGATCTGCCCGATCATCCACGGATGCGGGATGCAGTAGTAGTTAAAGGTGCCGACCTTGTTCAGCACGATTGAGCCCGATTTGCCGGGCGCGATCATGCCCGTATCGAATCCGCCCGCGCTGACCGCCAGGTTGGAGGTGGCAGTGTGCCCCTGTCCGCCCAGGTTGACCCAGGTGACCTTGGTGCCTACGGGCACAGTGATCCGGTTGGAGGTCACGTGCTTGCGGACCGGCGTGTTGAAGTAGGGTACCTGGAAGCCGAAGTCGACCATGTCCACCACTGTCGACTGAACGACTGCCGAGGTGAAGCCGACGGAGTGCGGCGGCTGCACCGGCTTGGCCGCCTGCGGCAGCGTGGGACCACTCGCGGCCCCGCTGAGCCGGAAGGCCCAGACACCATCGCCGTTCGCCGAGTGGGCCAGGCTGTTCCCGCCTGTGGCAATCGCCATGTACTCGACGCCGTTGACAGAGTAGGTGATGGCGGGGGCGTCGGCCCCGTAGCCGGTCTGCCACTGCCAGAGCTGCGCGCCGGTCTTCGCGTCGTAGGCCCGCACGGTACCGTCCGGATGTCCCACGAACACGAGGCCGCCCGCGGTCGCCAGCGCCCCGCTGCCGATCCCCAGCACGTACGGCGTCTTGATCTGCCACGCGATCTTGTTGTTGGCCACGTTGACGGCGCTGAGCGTGCCGCCGAACTTGGCACCCAGCAGCGTGGTTGTCGCGCCGCCGTTGGTGTAGGTGATACCGGGCTTGAAAGGCTGGAATTTCGAGGTCATCGCCAGGGCGCCCGGCCAGATGTCGCCGGTGACGTAGACGTAGTTAGTCTGCGGACTGTAGGCCATCGGAGACTGCACCGTGCCACCCTCGAACACTGGCTGGAACACAGTAGCCAGCGTGTTGAATGGATGGAAGATGCAGGCCGTGTTCGGGAAGCCGGCGACCGGAGCGGCGCACTGCGGCACCGTGGCGTCGCCGATCGGGAAGGGCTGAGTCGCGGCCGTGTGCTGCACCGGATCCTGCGGCACTGGCTTCTCGACGATACCCACCAGCGGCTTGCCGGTAGCCCGATCGAGCAGATAGACCCAGCCGGTCTTACCGACTTCACCGATGCCTTGCCGCTTTTTCCCGTTCATCACGCTGTCGAACAGCAGCACGGGGCTGGGCATGTCGAAATCCCAGATGTCATGATGCACGCTCTGGAAGTACCAGGCGAGCGTGCCGTTCATGTGCAGCGCCACGATCGACGCGGCGAAGAGGTTGTTGCCGGGGCGCACCGCGCCGTCGTAGTCGGGACCGGCGTTCCCCGTGCTGAAGTAGATTAATCCCAGTTTCGGATCGATTGCCGGCGTGTTCCAGATTGTGGCGCCGCCGTGCAAGTAGGCGTCGCTTTTCGCCGGCCATGAATTCCCGCCGATCTGGCCGGGACCCGCAGTAGTATGGAAGACCCAGAGGATCTTTCCTGTCGCGGCATCGAGCGCCGTCAGACGCCCGCGGACGCCGAACTCGGCGCCCGTCGCGCCAGTGTAGATAACGCCGTTATAGTACCGAGGCGCCGCGGTCATGCCGTAGCCTTGCTGCCAGGGGACCACCTGGCTCCGCCACACCACATGCCCGGTCTTCTGGTCGAGCGCGACCATCACGCCGTCGAGCTGCGCGGAATAGATCTTTCCGCCGCCCAGCGCAACGCCGCGGTTGTCCCAGCCACAGCAGACCGTGCTCACATGCTGGTTGAGTCCGGACTTGTAGGCCCAGAGTTGCGCGCCGGTGACCGCATTAAGTGCGAAGACGTCGTCGTTGCCGGTCGGTACATACATAATGCCGTTCTGGACCAGGGGCGTGGCCTCTTGGGAGTATTTTGCCCCGATCCCGGAATGAAGGTGCGCCTCCCAGGCGCCAGTGAGGGTCTTGACGTTCTTCGTGTTGATCTGATTGAGCGTCGAGTACCGCTCGTTGGCCAGATTGCCGCCCGAGCCTAACCAATCCGCGGCTGGCGCCGTTGTAAAATTCGGGTCAGTGGCAATCGCCGCCTGGGCGCGCGCGCTCGGCTGGGTGGCTGCCGTCGATGCGCCGACCATGCTGACCAGCAGGGTCGCCGTCAGCGCGAGGGGCGCCACCCTATGCCAGGAATGCCGCATTCGAAAAGTCCTTTCATATTCCACATCAAGCGAGTCCGCGTTGACCCGCGTTGGTCATGGACGGTCGTGCCGGGGTACCCCCTCTCTCTCTGTTCTGGACAGCGAACCGCAGTCATCTTTCCGCCCGGTCTTAACCCTGGCTCGTCGCCGGGGTGGGGCGGGTGCCTCCTACAAGCAGGCCACGGTTCTACAGGGCATGTGGTGCCGAACAGACGAATTTAACTGGGTGCGCCGGTCGCGTACGGATCGCCGGGTGCGTTGCCCATGCTGGCGCCCCACCTGGGCAAGATCGGATGTGCCAACAGGCACAGTGCGGGCTGAGCCTGTTCACCAATGATTCTGCTGTAACGTACTATGCGGCGAAGTAAGATAGTACGCTACATCAAAACAGTTCTGTTCCCAAGCAATTGTGGCTAAATGATACGTCTAGGCGCCGGGCGGTGTCAACCGGCATGCAAAG
>JAQBPC010000492.1 GCA_028287725.1 Chloroflexota bacterium
CACCGTGCTGGAAGGCGGCTTGCATCTTGATATGCCAGTCTGGATCGACCTCGTGCGCGGTGACAAAGACGCGGCGCCACTCCTCTGGGACTTCTTCCAGATCGGTAACAGAGCCATGCTCGCTGACCTTCTCCATGAGCTGCTCGGAGTAAAAGCCTTGCTCGCGAGCAATTCGTTCGAATATGGCGTTGGTCATGACCAACTTCCGCTCGGTCGGCTTATCACGGTCGACCACGTGCATGAATGCCAGCGCAAACACGGGCTCGATACCGCTCGAACAGTCGGCAATGATGCTGATCGTACCGGTAGGCGCCACGGTCGTAAGCGTCGCATTCCGCAATGGCGGACCGTCACGATAAATCGATCGAGCAAAGTTCGGGAACGCGCCACGTGCTTTCGCGAGCTCTTGCGACTCGGCATGCGCATAGCGGTTGACGAAGCTCATTACCTCCTGGCCAAGCGCCAGTGCGTCTTCTGAGTCGTAGGCAATTCCCAAGAGGAAGAGCAGGTCAGCCCACCCCATGATGCCAAGACCGATTCGGCGATTCGAACGTACTGTTTCCGTGATCTGCGCCAACGGAAGTGGATTAATCTCGATCACGTCGTCCAGGAAGCGCGTGGTAACGCGAGTGACGCGCTCCAGTTCGGCCCAATCGACCGAATACTTGCCGCCTCCGTCCGTGCTCACACATTCGGCAAGGTTGATACTGCCGAGGTTACAAGCATCGTAGCCCCCTAGCCATTGCTCCCCACACGGATTGGTGGCCTCAATCTGCTCGATATCCGGTATCGGGTTGCTGCCGCTGTTGTTTGCTCGATCGATGAATAGAAGGCCGGGATCCCCGGTTGCCCAGGCCGCGTCGCAAATGAGATCGAATACCATCCGCGCGCTGAGCGTACGGGTCACCTTCCCGGTATGCGGATCCCGTAGCTCATAGTCGGCATTCCGCTCAAGTGCGTCCATGAACGCTTCGGTAGCGGCGACGGAGATATTGAAGTTTGTAATATCGCGCAGGCCGGTAATCGGATCTGGCCGCTTACAATCGATGAACTTGAGAATATCGGGGTGGTCGACACGCAGCACCCCCATGTTGGCGCCTCTGCGTGTTCCGCCCTGCTTGACCGCTTCGGTTGCTGCATTAAATACGCGAAGGAAGCTAACAGGCCCGCTAGCCACGCCCCTGGTGGTTGCAACTTCACTGCCCTCTGAACGCAACCGGGACAGTCCAAACCCGGTGCCTCCACCACTCTTATGGATAATCGCAGCGTGTTTGATGGCATCAAAGATCTCCGGCAGACTGTCGCCGACCGGGAGGACGAAACAGGCCGATAGTTGCTGACCATTGTTCTTGCCGGCGTTCATAAGAGTTGGCGAATTGGGCATGAACTGGCGATCAACCATCACCTGATAAAAGCTCTCGGCCGCAGCCCGAACGTCCGCGTCGCTGGCGCCCCAGACACGTTCGGCTTCTGCTACCGCGCTGGCAACTCTCCAGCACATGCCATCTTCGTCCTCGAAAGTCTTACCATCCTTGCGCCAAAGGTAGCGCTCCTTAAGCACCCGCGCCGCGCTCTCAGACCACTGCCCCTTCTTGCGCTCCACGATCATCGGCCTGTCTTCCTTCCTTTGACTGCTGCGAATATTCCAAGGGATCGTTCGAATGCCAGTTTGTCGGACCGCAATGGCCACATTGCTTGTCCCGTGTAAGGCTTCTCATCTAGTCGTGACTGACGCGCTCGATTGCTTCTTGCAATTCTCGCAGCGAGGTGAAGCTCAAGTACACGGAGGCGAAGCGCAAGTACGCAATGTCGTCTAGCTTGCGAAGCCTACTCATCACGAATTCGCCGATAGCTTGACTGCTGATTTCGGAAACACCCTGCTTGAACAATTCCGATTCCACATCGTCGACGAGATTGTCGACCGCATCGGCTGGGATTGGCAGACGGTGGCAAGCCGTAGCCACGCCCCGCCGCAACTTTTCGCGATCATAGTCTTCGCGCTGACCAGTCTTCTTGACCACTGATAGTCCGACGTGCTCGAGACGCTCGTAGGTCGTGTAGCGCTGCTTACATGCGATACATTCGCGCCGTCTGCGGACGCTCCCTCCACCTTTGGTTTCCGTTTCGCGGGAGTCTATTACGCGAGAATCGTTGTGACCGCAGTATGGACACTTCACAGCGTTACGCTTTCTCGGGCTTTCACCCACCCCTAGATGTTGTAGCCCCATTAGGGATAGCCCCTGAGCATAGTATACGGTAGCACGTGGGAGTTACCGAATCAATGGGTGTGCCGCCGAATTTGCCACAGTAAATTATTAGCTGCGTCGGCGTTGGCCGGAATCCTGAAATTCGTCGACGCTGGACTATCTATGGCCGCGGTTCATGACCTGCGAGCGGGTGTCAAAAGGTGCTAACCTACTATGTGATGACGAAAGAAGCCCTGCCCGCACAGCCTCCGAAGACCCTGGACATTCCAGCGGCGCGCGTGGAGTTGCGCGGCCGCATTCAATGGCCAGGGTGGATGCGGAGTCAGCGCGTCAAACAGGCCGTCGCGATAGTTTCGCTGGTGCTTGTCGTTGCCGTTCCAATCGTGGCCGGCAGCCTACATTCCAAGTCACGCAGCCCGGAAGCCATTGCTGCCATGGTCAATGGATTGCCGGTCTCGATGGCCTCTTACAAGAAGCAGCTCATCTACGCGACGGCAGGTTACACCGGACCAGGGGCGCCTGGAACATCACCCACGGGGCAGACCGTGGCACGGCTCATCGCCGACACTGCAATACAACAGGCAATTGCGGAGGTCCTGATCGACAATGCGGCGCGGCAGCACGGCGTTATCGTCTCTGACGCTGCATTGAACCGCGAGGTAACTCGCATGACTTCCCAAGCCGGTGGGATCACCGCTCTGCACGCTCAAATGAAGGCAGCAAGCATGACGTCCGCTGATCTTCGCTGGGTGGCACGGCATAACGTGCTGCGCGATGAGTTGGCCAAGCAGCTTCATGACGCGGCGTGGCTCGATCATCTTGTTGGGAAGGCAGTCATCCAGTACTACGTGAGTGATGGCGCCGCCGCGGCTGATAAGGTTCCGGCAGTGTCACTAGGTCATCCAGCGCCGCCGTTTGTAGCGAAAGATCTCCGAGGTACCGCGGTGTCCCTCGCAAATTTGCGTGGCAAGGTTGTCATCCTGAATTTTTGGGCTACCTGGTGTGGTTACTGCGTCCAGGAATTGCCGATGTTGCTTCAATTTGCGAAGGCTCATCCAAATTTCTATGTGATTGCCCTGGACCATCTGGAATCGTCCGACAAAGTGCGCGCGTATGTTGCGTCACACCATCTGCGAGGCCTGACTGTCTGGCTTGACACGACCGGCGACGCATTCAACAACTATCTTATGACCGGCTTGCCGGCCACTTTTTTCATCGACGCGCGCGGCCATATCCGCAGCTACAACTTTGGGGCAGTGGCGGATGCATCGACGCTTGCGGACCAGGCAAGCCATGCCCTCATGGGTATCGACAACACGTACTATAACCAGACGGGATAGCAGTGAAACCAGACGCGGCGGCATTGACAACATCCGAGCAGCCCGCTCCTTCGAACCGTAATCGGCGACAGCTCGTCACGTGGTCGCCTATCCTGATCGCTATAATCGCCGTGATCGTTGCCGCGTTCCTGGTACTTCGGCCCTCCTCCCAAACGCCAGGACTGGTCGGCAAACCGGCGCCCGAGTTCTCGCTCCGTTCCGTGAATGGAGCAAGCGTTAGTCTTGCCTCACTTCGCGGGCATCCGATACTGGTGAACTTCTGGGGCACGACATGCCTGCCTTGCCGGCGAGAGGTCCCTCTGCTTCAACAGGCGTACGAGAAGTATCGGGCGCAGGGCTTGATTGTTATTGGACTGGACTCGCAGCTTGAGGATGCACAGTCGGTCAGTGCCTTCGGCTCTGAGCGAAACGTCACGTACCCGATGTTATTGGATCCCAATGGCGCAGTCGCTCCGACCTACGGGGTCAATGCTCTTCCGCACAGCTTCCTCATTGACCGAAATGGCGTTGTTCGAGGCAATGAGCAGGCGCCGTTCTTTGACGCAGCACCACTGGACCAAGCGCTCAAAGCGATCCTTTAAGTCGTATTGGCCGGCACTCTCCGGAAACGTGGTTAGCGGTGGGTGCGGAGCAATCGTCGCAGTGATCCCAATGGAGACCACAGCATAGTCGACCGCTGGGTGCCGGGGCTCGCCCCGTTCGATCGCGGCTCGCGGTTCAGAGCAAGCTCATCACGTGAAGTTCCGGAACCTTCAGGCTCTGGCTTCTTCGGGTCATCACCGGTTGCAGCCTCGATGGCCGTAGCCTCGAGTAGGTGAAGGCGGGCATCGCGCTCTGCCAGTTGCGCCTGTAAGTAGCCGACCTGGCTTGCCAGTCTCACGCGCTCGTCTTGCAAGGTCGCGAGCCTGTCGTCCCGCTCCTTGAGGAGCTCGATGAGGGCAAGCATCTCCGCGCGGCCGCCGGCATCGGCTGGCGTGTGGCTCGCGTTCGCCGTCTCCAGTGCGCCTGGCATCGCTACGCCGTCATTATGGTCCGGCGCTCCATCGGGGGCTTGGCCGGCGCGTAACTCTAGCTTGCTCAGGTCCTCACGATGAATGTGCCAGCGACCGTCTTTGCGAATTGCGGGTAGGCGGCCCGTGCGCACCAGGCGTCGAAGGTCACGCTTTGGAAGATTGGATTCAGTTTCGGCCTTGCCAAGCGTAAGGTACTCGTCCTCGAACATGCGCCAAGTGTAGCGGTTGCGCGGCCCATTCTACAAACCCTGGGAAACCTGGGCTTTGACCAGTTCGGTACGAAATGGAGATACTGAGCATTGACTCAATTAACTAGCCTACTGCAAAGTAACGGATTTTGAGAGGACAACCATGTCTCATTTAACACTCGAAGCTCGCCCAAGGACGATTACAGGAAAGAAGGTCAAGATCCTTCGTCGTCAAGGCCTGTTACCGGCAAACATTTATGGCCACAACGTGGAGTCACAGGCCGTAGAGATTGACGCGCACGAGTTTACACTGATGCAGCGTCATCTTTCCGCAAGCTCGATCATCGATTTGAAGGTTGCGGGAACCGCCAGGGCCGTGATGATCCATCGGACCCAGCGGGATTTCGCCACGGGCAAGCCAAACCACATCGAGTTCTTCCAGATCAATATGCTGGAGAAGCTAACGGCAAGCGTTCCCCTGGTGCTCGTTGGTCATTCTGATGCGCTCCGAAAAAATGCCGGCGTAGTGTTGATTCAAGAAATGAATACCATCGACGTGACATGTCTGCCGGGCGACCTCCCGACGTCGATAGAGGTCTCCGTCGAGCATCTCACAAATGTTGGTGACGCAATCCACGTTAGCGACTTGAACGTTGACCGGAGCAAACTCGAGATTCGCGCAAATGCTGATGATCGCGTCGCCGGTCTGTCCTCCTCCCAGATGCATGCCGCCGAAGAAGAGGCTGGGGCAGCCGAATCCGCTGAGGCTGGGGCTGAAGGCGAAACAGCGCCAGAAGGCGAAGAGTAACCCAGACCACCGGGCGCTCGTCGCCAACGTCAATAGTCACGGTCGGGTGTCGGCTGACGAGAGCTTTCGTGAGCCGACACCCTTATTTTTATTGTTCTCCACCACTCCCCACATAAACTAGAAACTTTGTTCTATTATGGGAATGCGCTGTTCGTTAGGCAGCATGTTCTGGGAGAGGAGACCGGGAAATGTTGATCGGCTCACGGGTGTTGTGGAGCACTGCGTTCGTCGCACTGCTATTCCATGCCACAAATTCGCCAGAACGAACGGGTGCCATCGCTACAGGTTTGCGAATGTTACCGTCGAGCGCAGGCGATCCTGTTTTGGCTCCCGGCACATCATTTGGTTTGGCTCTCACCGCAGCACGGCTGGACGATGCACCGGTGTGTCTCGGCTTGGCGAGCATGAACGATGCGAATGGGCTGCC
>JAQBPC010000508.1 GCA_028287725.1 Chloroflexota bacterium
GGTGGCTGTGCTGCCGCTCTCTAAGAAGCCTGAGCTGACCGAGCCGTCGCGCGCCATTTGGCGAACGCTTTCGGCACTATTCTCAACGGAGTATGACGAGACACAGGCGATTGGCCGCCGGTATCGACGGCAGGACGAAATAGGCACACCCTACTGCGTGACCTTCGACTTCCAATCGCTGGAAGATCAGGCCGTGACGATTCGCGATCGCGATAGCATGACCCAAAGGCGGGTGCCTATTGCCGACCTCGCCTCAACCCTGCTGCAGGATCTTGCCTAGTTGCCGGCAACGTTATTCCGGTAGACCGAACCTTTCGCGCCTCTGTCGTGTCATGATCTGTGAAGGCCAGTGGGCCGGGCGGATGCAAACGCGGGAGGCGAGATGGCGACGACGGCGCCGGATCAAGAGGTAACGACGCAGGCGCCCTACCTGGTGGAACAAGCCAGGCGGGGCGACCTGCGAGCGTTCGACCGCCTGGTAGAGCGATACCAGGATGCCATGTTTGGCGCTGCCTATGCGATGTTGGGTAACTTCCACGATGCTGAGGATGTAGCGCAGCAAGCGTTCATACAGGCCTGGCGGGAGCTGGCCAACCTGCAAGAGCCGGCCAGGTTTCCCGGCTGGCTCTACCGTATTACCCAGAATCTGGCCCGCAATAAGCTGACCCGCGAAACGCGCGACACGGCGCCAATCGAGTCGGTCGACTGGGCACGACCCGCCCCGGCGCACGACCACGAGCGCGATACGGCCGAGGCAGTACACGAAGCGATCGGCGCACTCTCCGAGGCGAATCGCCTGGCCACGATGCTGTTCTACATCGGCGGTTACAGCATCGACGAGGTAGCGGGCATACTCGGTATTCCCGCCGGCACGGTAAAGCGGCGACTCCACGACGCACGGAAGGCGCTGCGCACACAGATGGTTGGCCACGTGCGCCACGATCTCCAGGCCAATCGCCCATCGCAGGATCGCCGCTTCACATCGGTAGTGACGCTCATCAACGCTGCGTGGACGGGCGATCTGGCCATGGTGAAGACGCTTTTGCAGCAGGGTCCGTCCCTGGTGAACGCCCGCGACGCGAACGGCTGGATGCCGCTGCACCACGCGGCACGGCACGGGCATGCGCACATCGTCGACGTGCTGCTCAACCACAATGCCGATCCGCAAGCAGCCGAGGATGCCTGGGGCTGGACGCCTCTTCACCTGGCCGAGGCATTTGGTTATCCGGAGGTTGCGCAGCGGCTGCAAGTCGGGGGCGCTACGGTGGGACTGGTAGCCGCGTCGGGACTTGGCAAGGTCGATCGTGTGACGGCCCTAATTGACGCTGATCCGCGTCTTGTCGACGCGTGGGGCCAGGGCTCCGGGCCCTTGCACTGGGCCGCATATCACGGGCATGTCGACGTCGTGGAGAGGCTGCTCGCAGCCGGGGCCGACATCCATGCCCGCGCGAGAAATAGCTTCGCCAACACCGCGCTCCACTGTGCCGCCTTGCATGGCCATGCCGATGCCGTACATGTGCTGCTACGGCACGGCGCCGATCCCCATATCGTCGACGGATACGGAGCGACGGCAGTGCACGCCGTGGCCAAGTATCCGCATGGTGAGCGAGCAAGTGACGGCGCGGTACTGGATCTTTTGCTCACGTACGGCGCCGCAATCGACGTAACCAACGACGCAGGCGAAACGGCGCTTCATTGGGCGATCACTCGAGGTGAAAGGAGCGTGGCAAGCTTACTGCTGGCACGCGGAGCCAGGCTAGATATCTTCGCGGCAGCCGCGCTTGGCGACCTTGAGGCACTCGCTCGCTTCGTGGTTGAAGTGCCTGAAGCGACGCACAAACCTGGCCCGGACCGCATGACGCCGCTTCATTATGCCGCGTACGCGAATAATGTTGCCGCGGCACGCTACCTGCTGGAACATGGGGCAGAGGTCGAAGCGCGCGGCGGCTGGTTCTTCGGCAGTCCGCTGCATCTGGCCGTGTATCAGGGGCACCGCGAGATGGCGGCGTTTTTGCTCGACAATGGGGCAAACCCGAACGCGCGCGACGCCGCGAGCTGGACGCCCTTGCACCAGTTCCGCTCCCCAACCTGGACTGTACGACATGACGACCGCGCCGAAATAGCCGGCATGCTGCTGGCCCAGGGGGCGACGTGTAACGCCCGGACCGACCTTGGTGAGACGCCTCTCCACTGGGCAGCGCATACCGGTAACACCGCACTTGCCACCGTGCTGCTGGAGAACGGCGCGCAACTTGAAGCGCATGACCACGCCGGCCTCACTCCGCTACAGTGGGCCGCTCGGCAGAACCATTATGAGATCGGCAACTTGCTCAGTGGCCAATCCGGGCCCATTTCACGTAATTAGGACTAAGCGAGGAGACGAAAAACTATGGCAGATACAATGGCGGCGTCCAGGGAATTGTTCGAGGCGATCAAGTCCGGCGACGCAGCGGCAGTGCAAGCATTGCTCGACCGGGATCCGTCCCTGGTCAATGCCACGAATGACGATGCGCTGAGTCCCATGATCGACGCTACCTACCGCGGCCGGCAGGAGGTGGTCGACCTGCTTCTCACTAGGGGAGCGCACATTGATATTTTTGCCGCGGCCGCCCTCGGCAAGACGGAGCGTCTCCGAGAAATTCTGACACGTGATTCCGGCGGCATCAACACCCTGAGCCCAGATGGCTTCACGCCACTTGCTCTGTCAGCGTTTTTCGGGCACAAGGACGCGGCTGCAATCTTGCTGGAGCACGGCGCGGATGTCAGTGCGAGGACGAAGAACTTTCTGGGCAACATGCCGATCCATTCGGCGGCGGCCGGGTCGCGTCCCGACCTGGTGGCGCTGCTGCTCGAGCACGGAGCCGACCCGAACGCGCGCGACGCGCACGGATGGGTGCCGCTGAGCCTGGCTGCCGGGAACGGTAACCTGGAGATTGTCGAGCTGCTGCTGGCTCGCAATGTCGATCTCGCCAGCGCGAATGACGAGGGTTTGACCGCGCTGGCTCTGGCAACGAAGGGCGAGCACGAAGCCGTGGCTGATGCGCTTCGCCGGCACGGTGCCCAGGCATAGCCTAGTCCCGGTTGGACCCCTGAGGCCAGCCTCGTTCAATACATTATGTCTAGCTTGCCATCCAAGGTCGGGTGCGGATGCGCGGGACCTCCGGATGAACCCGGATGGCAGGAGACGAACCGGCTAAAGCCGGGTGACGTGGTGCCTCCGGCTGAAACCGGTTCGGGGGCGAACCTGGACCTCCGGCTAGAGCCGGGAATGGTAAGCCGGGCAACCGGCTTTAGCCAGCCCGTACGCCGCCCTGTCCACAGGCGCCGACGGCTTGCTCCTTACGCCCTGAACCTGGCGATCGGAGACCACTTCCAAATTAATAGTCCAGGCTAAGCCTCCAGCGCCTCGCCGAGTAGCTTTTCGACGATGATGCAGTCGTGCCAGACGCCGTCGACCTTGGCGTGGCGACGGTGCGTGCCTACCTGCCGGAAGCCAAGCTTCCCCAACAGGGTCAAACTCGCCCTGTTCTCGGGAAACACCCTTGAGGTCAATTTCCAGAAACCTCGCTCTTCGCAAGCCCTGAAGAGGCCCTCCATGGCAGCGCGACCGGCGCCGGTACCACGCGCGCTCCGCTCCGTATACACCGAGAATTCCGCGATCCCCGCATAGCACTCGCGACTGCTGTAGGGACTCACAGCAGCCCATGCGACGACGTCTCCGCCGCGAACCGTCACAATCGTCGGGTATCGATCGCCCTTCTCGCGCAGTACGGCTTCAATCCCCTCGACGGTTCGCAACGCTGTCTCAAAAGTCGCGCCGCGTTCCTCGATGCCCTGGTTGTGGATCCGGGCAATGGCAGAGGCGTCTGTCTGCAACGCCTGACGTACGGTCAGCGGCGGGGTCATGAAGGGATCACCCTGATAGCGGCTCGGCGGCAACGGCCGCGCTAATCGCGCTGCCTGACGCGCGCCTGCTCGCCAGCGCCACCCCGCCGAGAATGAGCAATCCGCCCGCGAGCGTAGCCCAACCTGGGCGCTCGCCCAAGAGTACGATGGCTAGAGCGGTACCTACCAGCGGCTGCATGAACAGGGTAGGGGCCGCGCTGGCGCCGTCCACGTGCCCAAGGGCTACCATCCAAATGACATACGCGACGACCGTATTGGGAATCGCCATGTACAAGACTCCGGCCCACGCCGCGGTGCTCGCATGCGGCATCCCCGCGATGGCCACGTTCACCGCCGCCGCGGGAAGCCAGAAGGCCACGCTGCCGATAATCCCGGAGGCGGCGATCAGCAAGCCTGGATACCGCGCCAGCGCGGCCTTGCCAAAGATGGAGTACGCGGCCTCGCACGCCAGCGCTACCAGCACCAGCAGATCGCCAAGTAGCCGGGTGCCGCCGCCCATATGTGGAAGACTAAAGCCACCTTCGATGACGATGTAAACGCCGAAAGCGCCGAGAACCAAGCCGCCAATGGCCGCGCCGCGAACGGCCTCACGCAGCACGATCCAGGCCATAATCGAGGTGAAGATGCTCTCGGCGGCGATCAGCAGGGCGGTGTCCGAGGCGGTTGTTAGGTTGAGCCCGGCGAACTCAATACCCTTGTTCAGCACGAAGCCAATAAGACAAAGCATGCCGAGCTGTGGCAGGTCGCGTCGCCGGATGGGCATGCGCTCGCGGGCCAGCCAGAGCACGGGGAGCAGAACCAAACCGGCGATGCCAAAACGCAGAAAATTCAGCTCAACCGGCGAGAAGGTATGCATGGCCTCTTTAGCGGCGGAGTAGGAGCCTGCCCATAACACATTGGCGAAGATCAGCAGACCCATCGCGCGCTGTCTCGTGCAATGCTTGACCACACCTCTCCTCTTGGTAATCACGCGTGGCCACGCGGTCGGGGCGCACAACTGGCTAGAGGGTATCAGGCACTTTCTATCCGGCGCAATGGA
>JAQBPC010000574.1 GCA_028287725.1 Chloroflexota bacterium
GGTCACGCACTTCTTCACGGGATACGAACACGCCGATGTCTTGCTCTTCGACCTGCAGGAACGCTCGGCAACTGAAGCGAAGCGCCTCCGCGCCGTCGCGGCGATTCAGCACGATCCCAGCTGGCGCCTGGTGGCGCGGGAAAATGACATTGTGCTCTATGAGCGGCGGTGACCACGACACTGAGGCCCGACGTCGATAGCCGTGCCGGTCAATGCGAGACGAGTGAATCGACCTCTACTTCGTGGTGACCACAAGTTGCGGCAGGTTGCTGCTTGCCTCACGGGAGTTGAAGCGATCCGGTGCGTTGTCGGACGGCAGAACCGGCATCACCAGGGCCAGACTGACCGCCTGCACGCCTTGCTGCTGAACCATGTACGGCCCGACGTTCCACGTGTAGAACCGCGGTGCGGTGGAGATCACGGTGGTTGCCAGCGCCGCGGCGCCGAGGGCCGGCTTGGTGTTCCAGGTGATGCCACCCGACCCCTTCTCAAGCCACGTAATGCCGGCAACCGGATACACCGCTTCGGAACCAGAGTACGAGCCGGTACCGGTGTTGCGACCATACAGGCGCAGCGTCGCTCCCGTAATCGTCCCCGTTATGCCATGCAGGTCGAAGCGCAGATAGGCGTAGCGATTGTTTCCCGTGCTGGAGCGTTTGACGTCAAGCGTGGTCGCGGCGCCAAAGTTCGTATTGCTGTAGTTGCCGTCGCGGACGTATGCGTCGGCTGCGGGCGTCAGCACGACTGTGCTCCCGCCCGTACGCGTGCTGGTGGGGCTGGCAGTCGGCGGGACGCGGGTCGCAGTGCTCGTCGGCGGAACAGGAGTTCGCGTTGCGGTCGCCGTGCCGGTGGCGGGCACGTGGGTTGCCGTACTTGTTACCTGGACAGGCGTATGTGACGGGGTCGCGGTTGACGGTACCGGCGTGTACGTAGCCGTGCCACCGGCCGGCGTCGGTGTTGCCGTCGCCGAGTCAGGTCCATTCACCAGACTGCTGGTATCCACGACTTCGAAGCTTGAGCCGGTAATCTGGTTCAATGTGTGGAGGTCGCTGTCATTCCAACGCGGATCGGACACGCCGCTTATGTACCAGTTCGAGCCATTGTCGGCCAGGATCATCCCGTACGTTTTCAGGGCCGCGAGCACGACCTGAGCCTGCGGTGAAAAGCCGCTGATATTCACCGATGCCTTGAGCCGTACTCTCAGGCCCATGGGCGGGTAGGCGGAGTTCGCCTTGCCGGCATCGTGGCGCGCGGGGTAGATGTGCATATTTCGTGTGTTTTGGGCGGTGAAGCGCAGGGCGTGATTGATAACACCGGCTGCATACTCGTCGTACCTTGCCAGGCCCGGTAGAATCGGCAAGCCCGCCGCGTCCGCGCTGGTCCAGCCATCAGGGCGCAGCGCATTGGAGTTGAGGTTCCAGATGGCGCCGGATCCGGCCGACCAGGCGCCGCCGCTCTGGCTAACACTATACAGCTCATACAGGTAGCAATTGTCCTTATCGACAAGCAGCATGTGGGCATCGCTGCCACCCTCAATTTTGGGACTGGCCGGGATCGGATACGGCCCTGGGTCGGACTCACTCGCATACTGAAAGCTCACGCCCACCTTGCTCTGGCTCCCGCTGACCACGTTATAGGGAATTCCGTACGAGAGATTGACTCCGAAATCGGGGTGCAAGCCAATCGAGGCGCCAATTGAGGAAATCATGACGGCGGAGTTGGAGGCCACAGGCAGGTGCGAAATGTCTGCGTTCCACACATTGTTCGCGGGAAACATTGGACAGTTCGGCGCGCCAGGCAGCGCCGCGAACCGGTCGACCTGCGCCGGATTGTTTGCGTGGGCACCTGCGGACGTCCCCGCGATACCAAGTGCAAGGGTTGCGGCTATCGCGAGTCCACGCTTCATAGAAATGCCCTCCAACCTGGTCGAGTGCGCTAAAACCCGAAGTTGATCGGGTCGAGTTGCTCACCGGAAGCCAGTGCCGGTCTCGTCGATCGCGGCCGGAACGGCCCCACCATGACACATTCTTCCAGAGCGCGATACGCCCCGCAATGGCTCGATAAGCCCCTTACCGGCGGGGGAGCCCGTTCGCCCCAGCACGATTGGAGCCGGGCAATCCTTGCCTCGCCGGCACATCACAGATGTTGCACGAGGTCACGGCCGGCGGGCCACGCCTGCCTATGGCGACTTGAGCACAGTGTCGTGAATGTGCTTGACCAGAGCGACCGTCAGAGATGCGGTGTATACCTCGCGATAGAAACCGGCCGGATCCCTGGTATACAATGGCGAGTATGAGCAAAGATATCTCCTCCCCGGCCATGGCCCAGGTACTATCCGGCGCGCTCACCACTGGTGATGCGGCCCGCGCGTTGCATCTCAGCCAGGACCGTGTCATGCGGCTCTTGAATCAGGGGTTGCTTGGCGGCGTGCGCTGGGGCAATCGGTGGTTTCTCACGGCTGACGACATCGAAGCCTTTCGCGAGCAGCGATACGGCGCCGTGCAGAGACTGTGCTGGCAGGCGCTGCACGCTGATGGAGTGCGCCTGACGCCAAAACAGCGATCGATCTGCGAGGCGTTGAAGGACGGACGATCGATGACGGACGCATCCCGCGTCACCGGCGTGCCCCGGCCGAGTCTGTATGCCCATCTCAGACTGATAAAGAGAAAACTAGACAAGCATCCCACCTCACCACCCCAATCCCGTTCAAAGTCCCAATCTTCGGCCACTGGTTAGCTGTCGCGCGTGCGGCGATTCAGCCTGGACCATGTGTATGGATTGCCGAAGTAATCGGACACTTGTGCCGCGTCCGCCCGATATGCCGAGCTAATGCCCTGCGACGGCCGCGTGTTTCTGTGCGTTGCCAATGAGATCTGGAAACCACACAGTTTACGGCGTGGAGGTTCACAATCCTCAACAAGCTTCGAGCTTCAGCCCGCTTGCGTCCAGATTACGTTTTCCACCCAGCTGGTCTGTCTGAGTGCCCCTCCAGCTTGGCATTATTATGACAAGCAGCGATCCGCGCTGAATAGGCTCAATAACTCCTACTCTGTGTCACCCTATACTGAACGGCATCTGCTCCTGTGCTATGCTGCGGGCAATTGCGACGAGAAGAGATAGCAATTTCTGAGGTGGATCCGCGCGTGGCTATATTCGAATGGCGACTTCAATCTCCATATACGCGATTACTCGGGCACACCTGCGTCTTTAGTAAAGAACGGCAGTGCTTGATATCGGCTGCCATTGACGTGCTACATGCGCCGAATATGACAGTGTGGGATCGCCCCGAGAGGGGGAATTTGGGGAGCGGCTAAACGAGACGAGCGCACACCCAAAGTTCCTTCAAGGGGCGTGGTCCAGGAAAACTGGAAACCACGCCTCTTTTGTTGTTAGGGAGGAGCAAACAGGAAGGAGACGGACGGAGATGTTGACCGACGCCGACCC